>CAYRCA010000071.1:0-12852 GCA_964422565.1 uncultured Acidobacteriota bacterium
TCCTTTCCGGATTGGGGGTGGTTGTGCTGCCTCGAGCGGGCGGCGGCGCGACGCGCGACTCCGCCCTGACGTGGTGGGAGCCCGTCCTTGGCCATCCCGAGCGGCTTCTGGTTTCCACGTTTTTCGGACTGTGCCTTTTGGGAACCGCCTTGTTGGGCCTGCCCGCGAGCTCCTCTTTCTCGCCGGGCGTGGGACTGGTCGACGCGGCGTTCACCGCCGTCAGCGCGGTGTGCGTCACCGGGCTCATCGTCCGGGACACGCCCGTGGACTTCAGCCCGGCGGGACAAGGGGTGATTCTGGCGCTCATCCAAGTCGGCGGGCTGGGCATCATGGCGTTCTCCACGGCGGCCCTTGGCTTGATCGGGCGCCGGATGAGCCTACGCCACGAGGGCGTCGTGGCGGGCCTCTTTTCCCAGGCGGACCGCAGCCGTCTGTTTGGGGCGACCAAACGGTTGCTCTGGTTCACCCTGGCGGCGGAGGCGGCGGGGAGCGTCGTTCTACTCGGCCGTTTCCTCGCCCACGGGGATTCCCCGGCGACCGCCGTCTGGCGAGCCTGCTTCACGGCGGTTTCCGCTTTCTGCAACGCCGGATTCGCCCTTCAGAGCGATAGTCTCATCGGGTTCCAACACGATCCGTGGATCGTTCACACGGTCGGCCTCCTGATCGTGGCCGGCGGACTCTCCCCGGCGGTCGTCCTGTTGATTCCCCGGCTGGTCCGTGGGCGAGGACACCAGGTTTCGGCCCAGACAAAGCTGGCTCTGGCCGCCACGGTTTTCCTTCTGGGCGTTGGGTTTGTGGTGTTTGCGGTCTCGGAATGGTCGGTGTCGCTCGCCGGCTTGGCTGTCCCGGATCGCCTTCACAACGCCTGGTTCCAGTCGGTGACGTTGCGCACGGCGGGATTCAATTCGGTGGCGCTGGACGATCTGCGTCCCTCCACCCTGATCTGGATGATGGTTTTGATGTTCATCGGGGGCAGTCCCGGAAGCACCGCGGGGGGGATCAAGACGACTACCGCCGCCGTCCTGCTGCTGTCGGTCGTCGCCGCGGTGCGGGGCCGGTGGGTGATCGAGGCGTTCGGCCGGACGATCCCGCACAGGACCCTCTACAAGGCGTCGGCGATTCTGACGGCGGGTGCCGCGGCGGTGTTCTTCGCCCTGCTGGCGATCCTGACGACACAAGTCATGCCCACCCGTTTGGCTCTATTCGAGGTTGTCTCCGCTCTCGGCACGGTTGGGCTTTCGCTCGGCGGTACCGAGATGCTCGACGGGATCGGAAAGGGCGTCATAATCGTGTGCATGTTCCTCGGTCGACTGGGCCCGCTGACGCTGTTCATGTTTCTGAGCAGGCGGACGGTTGAGGCGGCCTGGACGCGGCCCGAGGAAGAGATCAACGTGGGGTAGGACAAGTCATGACCAAGCAAGTCATCGTGATTGGTTTGGGCCATTTCGGGATGGCGATGGCGCGAGCCCTCTCGGATCGGGGAGTCGAGGTTCTGGCGGTCGACTTGCGCGAGGATCAGGTCAGGCTCGCGTCGGGTTTCGTGACCGAGGCTGTCTGCTTCGACGCGACGGATGCCGAGGCCTTGGCCAGGACTTCGCCAGAGAGGCGCGAGGTGTGCATCTGCGCGATCGGCGACGAGGCGAGGGAGGCCTCCATCATCTGCACGGCGCTGCTGCGGCAGATGGGAGCCAAACGGGTGGTCGCCAGAGCGAACGACGATCTGCACGAGAGGATTCTGAAGCTGGTGGGCGCGCACACGGTGGTCAACCCGGAGAAGCAGTTCGGAGAAAGCTTCGCGAGTCAGGTCATTCATGAAAGCGTGCTCAGGGAGTTCTCCCTGGGCGACGGTTTGGTGATCAGCGAATTCGAGGCCCCGCGGTTCCTCCTGGGGCAGACGTTGAACAGCCTGCAACTGCCGAGGCGTTTCGGAATCACGGTGGTCGCCCTCCGCAAAGGGCATCGGAAGGTGGTGCTGCCGAGTCCTCACGATATCGTCGACCCGGACGACACCCTGGTGGTGGTGTCCAGGGAGGGGGCGGTGGCCCGAATGATGGACCGAGGTGGCGTATGAGGCTTCGGCGCGAGTTCCTGGCCGGGGTGTGGACCCTTCTCGGCTTGAACGTCCTGCTCGCGTTTGGAGCGATCGGGCTGTTGACCCGGATGAGTCCCGCGATCCGCGACATCCTTGAGGAGAATGTCGTCTCCATCGAGGCGGTGGAGGTGATGCTGTCGGTCCTGGCCGTATCCGGGGACGAAGCGCTTGTCTCGGCGGAGAACCGCGAGCGTTTTGTCCAGGCGCAACGAAGGGCCGAGGCGAACGTTACGGAAAGCGAAGAGATCCCCGTTCTCGCGCGGATCGAGGCCGAATCCCGCCGGGCCTTTCGCGGGGAGCGGGAGTCGTTTCCCGCGCTGACGCGCGCCCTTCTGGAGCTCTCGAGCATCAACCGCGCGGCCATGAGGAAAGCCGACGAGGAGGCTCGGCGCCTTGGGACCGCCGGGGCATGGGTCGCGGTCTTTCTCGCGGCGTTCTCGTTGGCTGCGGGGCTGCTGGTGGCGACCCGCCTCGAAAGACGGCTGGTTTATCCCCTGACCGAAATCGACCGCGTTCTGAAGGCGATCGCCTCGGGCGATCGGTACCGGCGCTGCAATGTCGCCGGCCTGCCGAGCGAAATCAGGGGGCTGTTTGAATCGCTGAACGCAACGCTCGACCGAATTTGGGAGGCGGATACGGAAGGGGAGGGGAGCCAAAGCCGAGAGGAGCGTTTGGGGGATCCTTGGCTGTTGGATCGCAAGGCCTTGACCCACCTGCTCGAGGGTCACGGCGGGCCGGCCTTCGTCGTGGGCAACGACGGGAGCATAGGAGCGTCCAATCAGGAAGGTCTGATCCTGTTGGCTCAACCCGAAGGCGACGGTCTCCGAGCCGATCTCGACAATGTGGTGAAAGGGGGCGACCCGCCGAGCACTTTGGAGGCGATCCGACTGGGGGACGTGGGCTGGCTCTGCATCCTGCGGAGACCGGTCCGGTAGCGGGGCGAGGGTCCGACCCCTCGTTTCCAGAGCCGCTTTCCGGGTACTCGTGGAAGCGCCGCAACTTCGGGATGGGGTGTCCCGGCCTCCTCCCTTCGGCGCACCTGTCGCCTCCAAGCGTGGGCGCGCGGGCATCACACCGGAGTTGCGGGATGGCGCTGAATCCCGTGCCGGGAGGGTCGCGGTTGTCCGCGTAGCGCGGCCGAGTTACTCCGCGACCTTCTTGGCGGGGATCTTGATGGGCTTGCCGGCGGGGTGGATTTCTCCAATCGGTGCGGGCCGGCGAGAGGTGGTTCCAGAGAGTCGCGGGTGGTTCGGGAAGCGTCGCCCGGACCCGCGATCAGGCCGAGGTCGTTCTCCTTCGTTTGGTTGACTCCGCGAGACGGGACCGGACACCCGCGTCCCGCCTCACAGCCCCACGCCCGTCGCTGCGCCTTGGCGCGTTCATGTTCGCGCCGGCGCCACCCCACCGCGCGCCTCGCGAACCCCACCAAGTCGCCCCCATAATCGAGCTCGCAGTCGAGAAGGTACTCCACCAGGTACAGGACATAGCCGGGCGGCGGCGCGCCGGTTCCGGGAGAAGGCGGAAGCCGTGCTTCGCCGGAGCGAGTTTCCGGAGTCGGGTCGCGCGATCGCCGACTTCCCGGAACTCGCGCATCGCGAGGCCGTAGTCCTTGACGGAATGCACATCCGTACATACCATTATCGAGTGCGATATGAGTGGGTCGCGCGAAAGGCGAAGAGCAACCTCCAGAAGCACGGAGTGGACTTCGCCGACGCCGTGGGAGCGCTGGAGGACGAGTTGGGACTAACCATGCCCGACCGCACTCTCGGAGTGAGGAGCGATTCATCACGGTGGGCATGGTCCGGTTGGTCGTCTGCTGGTTGTCGTCTACACCTGGCGCGGCGAGGGGATCCGGCTCATCTCGGCCCGCCGGGCGACAAGTCGGGAACGGCGGCAGTACGAGGAAGGCTAATGCGCAAAGAGTACGATTTTGGAAAGGCGAAGCGGGGGCCGGCGGTGGCGGTCCCGAAGGGCAAGACTCGCATCACCATTCGGCTTGATGAAGATGTCGTAGCCTGGTTTAAGGATCAGGTTCACCGGGCTGGCGGGGGGAACTATCAGAGTTTGATCAATGCGGCTTTACGCGACCATGTCCATCGAGCCGGCGAACCCCTCGAACAGACGCTACGACGCATCCTGCGCGAGGAGTTGCGGCGCGCCGGTTAAACAGATTCCTCCACCCACCGCCGGGTTACCATCCGCGTCATCATCGGAGGGATCACCCCAACCGGTGGCGACACGGCGGCCCAATGCCTGGGGATTCCATCACCTTGAGGGGAACGCCTGGGAATGGACCGTGGCGGAGCGTCCGGGCGAGAATCCGTTCGATGCCGCCCGCGTTGCCCTGAACCGGCAAGGGAGCTATATTACCAATGATGTCAGCCACGGCTGGTTACAAAGAGGGCTTTCGGCGACGGCAGGCGCGGCTGTTTGCCGAGCGCGAGCGTCTGCGCGTGCACACCTTGGCCGAAGTGGCGCCGAAACTGCGTGTCATCGGACAACGGCGAGCCTCCGAAGTTTTCCGCCTGCTCGTTTTCGGTTCGCTGGTGGAGCCCGGGCGGTTCGCGCAGGGCTCGGATATCGATATCGCTGTGGAATGGTCTCGGAGAGGGGACGGTTTCGGTCTCTGGCGGGAAATCGAAGACGAACTCGGCCGGGAGATCGACTTCCGCGAGTTAGGCGAGGACGCTTTTTCCCGGCGAGTGCGCCGGCGGGGCCTGGTGGTCTATGAATCAGGAAACCGTGAAAACCTTGATCTCGGAGATTCGCGCCGATCTTGAGATGATCGAGGCGATCCTCGGTCACATTGAGCGAACGCGGCAAGGAATGACCCCGGATCGGCCTCCCTCGCTCCAGGAAAAAGCAACCATCGGCTACCTCCTGCATAACCTGTACACTGCCTTGGAGAGCATTTTCAAGAACATCGCCCGTACCTTTGGAAACACGCTGGGTGAGACCCAAACCTGGCATGCCTCGCTGCTGAGGCGGATGACGCTGGAGATCGAAGGCGTGCGCCCAAGGGTGATCGGCTCCGAGTGCTATCACGCACTCGATGAGTTGCGGCGGTTTCGGCACCTCTTTCGCCACGCGTATACTCTGGAACTGGATTGGGATCGGATGGAGTTGGTCCTGCACAAGCTGGACTCCGGGCTTCGCCCTCGGTATTGCGAGGAAATGGGCGCATTCCTTCGATTCCTGGAAGACCTGAGCGCATAGTTGACCGCGGTGCCGGTGCCGGCTGAGACCCGGGGGGCTCCTCCTATTTCTTCGTCGGGAAACCAACCGCCCGCCCTCACACGTGGCGAACGGAAAGTGGAACGCCCGAAACCCGATGCTTCTGTTAAGTAGCCGTTAATCAAAGTGTTATTGCGGATGGTACCTATTTCGGGAACCGTTGCGGCGGTGAATCAGAAAATATCGGGCTTTACGCACAAAACTCCTCGATAACGCAAGCATAGATCCACCCACCAGAAAGAGAATCTCTCCTGCTGTGAGCTTTGCCCGTCGGTAGCTTTGGCCCTTGCGAAAACGAGCGAAACACTGTTACTCTCGACGCACGCTGGATTCCTATCCTCAATCGGCTGTTCGTTGCGGCCAGGGGTCGCCGGGAGTGCAGGCATGTGGGTGCGTGCGCGCCATTATAGTGTTTCGTTGCGTGATCTGTGCCGGTCGCCCCCCGATTCATTGGTTCTCGAAACCGAAGTCCGACTTCAGCACACTCGGCCGTGTGAAGTTCCATCCAGACCGGCAAAATCCATCGGGACCGGGAGCGGCCATGGTCCCTTCACACAAATGACTCGTACTGGAGACCGAACGGTGACGAGAGACTCCCGGAAACTCCGGCTTTCCCTGCTGCTCCTGGTATGTTTCGCGACGACGGGGGCGGCCGCCGACGCCGCGGGAGAGCGCCTCCCCATCGCCGTGGAGGGAATCGACGAGACCAGTCCTCCAAAAGCGGAGGACTTCCGCGTCTTTCTCGGCCCGTCCCTCGTGCCGGTCGTAGACGTGGAGGCCGCCCGGGACGCGCCGGTGCTGGTTGTCCTCCTCGAAAACTGGCCGGCGACGAGGGACGAGGCCGCCGCACGACGGTTCCTCGCAAGAGCCGCCACGCAGCTCGAAAGAGCCCGCCGTTCCTCCCTGCTCGTGCTGCTCCGCCACCGTGAAGCGGGTTTCGGCGGCCCGATCTCCGGACGGGCCGAGTTGGCCGTCCTCCTTCGCGAACCGGGGACCCCGAGGGTCGAGGAGGACCCGGAAGGCGACCCGAAAGCCGAAGGGCCCGATGCTTTCTGGACCACCGCCGATCGCCTGAGGTCGCTCATCGAATCGATTTCCGCGGACCATCCCGACCTCCACCTCGTCCTCCTGGCTCGCGACGCCCCGCCTCCGCCCGGAGACGAAGGGATCGGAGAGAGCGTACTCCAAGGGTTGACGGCGTCTCTTCGGAAAGTCGGCAATCCCCCGCTGTTCCTTGGGGTGCCCGAAGAACGGGGAGTTCTGACCCGCCTGACCCGCGACTCCGCCGGCCGGATTGTCGACACAAACTACGACGGCCTCGACCTCGCTCGGCTGCTCGACGAGGAGCGGAGCCGGACCCTGCTGCTGCGCCTCGACACGGCCGGCTTGGCCCCTCAACCTGCCCCCCGGTCATTGCGTGTTGAAGTAACCGGCCCCCCGGACGTCAAGCTTACCGTGACCCGCCACCCGCCGGTCGCGTGGTTCCCACCCCGCCGATTTAGTCCCCCCACCTACGAGGCTCTGCGGCTTGCTTTGGACCTCAGGCGCGAACGGGCCGGCCTCTTCGTGGAGGAACGCTGGATGGACGCCCTCGTATCGGCCCTCCGGATCGTCGAGCTTTCGCCCTTCACCCTCGAGGATCGACTCGCCCTGATCGAACTCTATGGGACCATTGATCACCTCGAGCGAGCCCGGGAGGTCGCCCTCGAAGGCCTCGATCTGTTTTCGGATTCCTGGCGGCTGCACGTTTGGATGGGCGAGTTGTCGGAGAGGGAAGGGAATCCGGAGGCGGCCGTCCAGTGGTACGACAAGGGGCTCCGACTTGATCCGGAACAGCCCATCACTCGCCTCCGGCTGGCACGGGCCTACCTCGAACTCGGCCGCGACGAGGCGGCGCGGATTCATCTCGAGCGGCTTCGAGACACCCCCTTAGACGGCGCCCGGGTGCGCTTGGACCTGGCGGGAATCCACTACCGAACGGGCGACGGTGAGAGCGCCGAGCGCGAGGCCCAGGATGTATTGGCGACGGCCCCGGACTATCCGGACGCCCTGCGTCTCCTGTGCAGCCTTTACCTCGACCTCCGGCGGTATGACTCGGCGTACGACAGGGCGACGAGACTGCTCGAAATCGATCCCTCCGATCCCGCGGGAGCGCGGGCGGCGGGGATCTCGCTGGCCTACCTGGAACGTTTCTCGGAGGCCTTGCCCCACCTCGAAAAGGCCCTGTCGCAGAGCGCTGAAGACATTGAAGTGAACTATGCGCTTTACCGAACTCATCACGGGCTGGACCATGAGAAGGCGGCGATCGAATACCTGACCCGGGCCAAAGATCTGGCGCCTTCACGCGCCCATCTCTACATGGAGTTGGCGGAACTCCTGACTCGGAGCGGGGACTTTCGGCAGGCCGGAGAAGTTCTACGGGAGGGAGCGGCGTCGGCCGGGGACAGCTTCGAACTGTTTCACCGCCTGGGCCTGTGGCTGGAACGCCGGGGAGAGCTTCGCGAGGCTCTCTTCGCTTACCGGGAGGCGGCAAAGCGGGCATCGCCCGAAGACAGGGCCGGGGTTGTGAAGACCCTCCTGCTGCTGGGGACCCTCACCGACACCCCCCTCGATGACGAGACGACGCGCGCCCTGGAGGAGTTGAACCTGCCGCGTCCTGCATCCGCCTCCGAGGCAGACGGGCGCCGCCCCGCAGCCTCCGATGCCGTCGTGGAAGCACCCTTGACCCTTCCCGGGGGTCTGTCTCCCCTGCTCAGGTTCGCCCCGTTTCTGGAGATGCGGACGAGCGACGAGGACCTCGTGGCCGTGCTTTTCGCGTACGTTCTGGCGGGGAAGTCGCTGTCGACGTTAGTAAACGAGCGGCGGGACCAGCTGGTGGAATTCTACCGGCGGTATTCCGACTTCAAAGGCTGGCTGCGGGAGAAACGGCTTTTCGCCCCGGAGTTGGAATTGAGGTTTTCCACCCAACCCGCCGACGTGAGGCGAGCCAATCAAATACTGTCCTATTTCGGGGCACAAGTCCGGGTCGGGAAGAGGAAGGGCGCCCCCCCGACGCTCGAGCTGAGAGAAAAGAAAAGGCAAGTCGAACAGCGGGCATTCCTCAACGAGCTCGGACTCAACGTGGGTTTAATCAGGGCGGACACCAGCGCCACCCTGGCCTTCCACGACGAGATTGTTCCCGTAATGTTCGGGATGGACTACTGGTACCGCGAAATCCTGGGCGGGAGGGGGCGGCCCGACGAGGAAGCTTTGATGCGGTGGCTGGATCGGCCGGACGCGATGAAGCTGTACGTTGCGCTGGCCGAGCTGCCGGAGGCCGCCGCCCAGTGGTTCCGAAAGACGTTCTCGGCCAAGGAACTCCT
Source organism: uncultured Acidobacteriota bacterium (assembly GCA_964422565.1). Classification (GTDB taxonomy): domain Bacteria; phylum Acidobacteriota; class UBA6911; order RPQK01; family JAPXNP01; genus CAYRCA01. Next base: position 8,689 of record CAYRCA010000071.1, read on the forward strand.
GGAGGAGATCGCCCCGGGGCTGGCCGCCTTCGGAAGCCTCCTGAAATTTCACGACGACGGCGGTCTGGCACTCCCCGGCGACGAGACCGGAAAACGACTCTGGGAGGGCCTTGTAGGGGTGCCTCGAGCGGAGGGTGATCGCTTTATCAGACGGCTGTTTTCCAAGGACCGTGGCCGGGCCCTGTACTATCTGGGGGTGCTCTCGCAGGCCTCTCCCGAGGTGACCCGTTATTTCACTTCGTCCCGGTCCCGTTTCGAAAGGGTTTACCAGCAGGTCGAAGAGGTCGGCGATCTCTACCGAAGGGGTGTCGCCCACCGAAAATACCACGACTTCGGAGACCTGCTTCTCCTCCTGGAATCGGACGGCGAGAACCTCTACTTCCCGGGAACCGAGAGAATGTGGGCCGTTGCCGCCCGGGGGAGCTCGGGAAGTCGGGGCCTGAGTCGACTGGATCGGCTCATGCGCAGGAAGATCGCCGTTTTGGACGACGAGCAGCTTCTGGTGGACCTGCTCAGACGCACTCGCGGCGGCGCGTCTCTCGAAGCCGCCCAAAAGTACGCCGTGCTGAAGTACCTGGAGGAACTCCGACCCGCCTTGATGGATGAACGCACGACGCTCGCCCTCGAGCTCAGCTTCTCGCGTTTCGCCGGGCAATTTTCGCTGATCTCGGACCTCTATCTGGACACCGAAGGTCTCCTCGAATTTCTGCGCCAGGTCGAGGAGTACGACCGAGCGGGCGGCGCCCCGGAGCACCGTACCGTCAGTCTCCGCCTTTTCCAAGGCGGGCTGGCGCTCCTTCAGAACCTGGCCAACCGAGGTGTCTTCTCTCCCGGGGAGAGCCGGGATCTGGCGACCGAGTTCCTCAAGCTCCAACTGCACCGGTTGCGAATCGAGGACCAGACGCGCGCGGTGCTTGGCTTCCTGGACAACACGCTGTTTCCGTCGATCGCCTCCCGGATCGGGATCCCCCATTCAAATCGGAATGGAACGGAGGTGCTACTGCGCGGACTTGCCGGAGTGTGGGAGCCCGTCGCGGTGAGATGGGAGGACCGGACGCTTCGGATCGATCTGTCCGAACGAGAGATACGTCGTATGGAGGCTCTGCTCGATTTCCAGGACCTTCCCTCCCTGGACGGGCTGATGGCCATCTTCTCCGCTTTGGAGGGGCTGCGCGAGGACCGGGAGGAATCCCTGGCGACAATCCGGGGCGCCTGTTTCGATCTCTCCGAACCCAGGATGGACCGGGGGACCAGCGGCGCTTACCGCAGGGCGGTCGTCTCGACGAACCTGGCCAAGTTGCGGGAGGCCTGTCTGCGTCTGGAACGGACCGTCAAGCGTGAGCGGCGCCGGGACGTGGAGAAGCATGCGGGGCAGATGATGGCGGAGCTGGCGCCCTTCGTGGCGGAGAGTCTCGTAGGACTCGTCTACGCGGGCGAAGTGGACGAAAGGGATGTGGTGACCAATTCCGACGAGCATTTCGTCAGGAAACACGAGTTCGGCGCCCGGGAGTTCTCCCTGGGCTGGAGGCGGCCGGTGCCGGAGGGAGGCACCTGGGGACAGCCCAGAGTGGTGAGCGACGCGGCTTTGGGCGGTCGGTTGCAGGGTAGTCTCATCGATATCTCGACGGCCCTGGCCGCTCTCAGCGGGGAGCAGATTTCCGGGGGACTCGCCACGCGTTTCGCGGACACCTCTTTCCCGGTGGCTCAAAAAGTCGCCCTGGCTCTTGTCAATCCGGAACGGCTCACCGACGAGGCGGTGGCGTATGCCGCCTTCGCCATGGACTTCGGGGAGCGCATTCTGGCCGCCGCGCTTTACGAATCCAGGGTCCGCGAGTACGTTGACGGCTTCGTCTTCCGCTATTGCGGGGCACGACGTGTGGAGCGAGTCCGGGAGCGTCTCGACGCGGGAAACCCCGCCGGAGCCGCTGCGGAGTTGCTCCCCTCCGAACTGCTCTTTCTGGCGGAGGAGTATCTGGAGCACTTCGAGGACGAGCCGCCCGCCCTTCCCGGTGTCTCGGCTTTCCGCCGGATGGCCGACGGGAAGGACGCCGATGCCCTGGCTCAGCTCGGCTTCCCCGTGGGTTCATGGTACGGCGTGGAGGTTCTCAAACTCGAACCTTCGGCCTCCATCGAGTCCATGACCGCCTACATGGGGCCGTACCGACTGGGCGAGAGGACGTGCGAATTGAAACTGCATCTGGCGCGGCTCTTCTGGCGGACGGGCCTCCCCGCGCCGCTGCTCAAGCCCGTCGGGAACCGGGTCCTGGACCGAGTCATGGAGCGGGTGGGACAGAGCGACCGCCGCGACTGGCGACCGGTGATCTCGGCCATTCGGAGTGTGGACGAAGGCATGATCGGGGAGGCGATCGCGGAGATCGCGGCACCCTTCGACTAGCGAGGTTCCCATGCGCAGGTGTCTCGGTTTTCAGCTGGTGATCTTCATGACTGCGGTCAATCCCATGTCGACGGGGATTGCCCAGTCCCTCGTCGAGTCCGAGGAGGTTCCGAGTTTCAAGGTCCACTCCAATCTGGTCGAGCTGTTCGTTTCGGTGCGCCGGGGCAACCGGTTCGTGGCGGGACTGAGCGAGGACGACATTCTGGTTTACGACGGCGGGGTCCTGCGGGAACTCGCTTTCTTTCGGCCCGAAGGGTTCCCGCTGTCGATCGCTCTGGTCCTGGACACATCGGCCAGCATGGCGGCGGAGTTGTGGATGCTTCAGGCGGCGGCCGCAACGTTCTTGGAAAGCCTCCGAGACGGGGATGAAGTGACGATCTTCACCTTCGGAGGGATGGTGAAGCAGTTGACGCCGCTAACCACCGACCGGGATCTGCTGACGGAGACGATCCTGGCTACCTTCACCGACGGTGGGACCCCTTTGTACGACGCGCTGACGCGCGCCATCACCAGTCTGGGGGACGCCGCGGGACGGAAGGCGGTGGTGCTGTTCACCGACGGCGAGGACACCCAAAGCCGTACCTCGCTGGAAGGGGTCGTGCGTATGTCCGGCCGGGCGGCCATTCCGATCTTCGCCATCGGCATGGGTCAGGCGACGGCCAGGGGGCCGACCGGAAAGGCCCTCGAGCGGCTTTCCGACAGGACCGGCGCGAGGTGTTTCTTCATCAGCGACTCCCGGGAGATGGGGAAAGCCTTCGCCCACGTTTCCGAAAACCTGCGCGCCTCCTATCACGCCGGTTTCTACACGAGCCGCGACCTGGACGGCAAGTGGTACCCCATTTCGGTCGAGCTCAGGTCGGAGCGGGGCGCCGTCCTCGTGCGGGAGGGTTACTACGCCCGCTGAGGACCGGGTGGCCGACGGGTTCAAAGGCCACCCAAGCCCCACCGCTCCTCACCGCCGAGTCAACGCGGAAGCGTTCGAATCGGTGCTGTCCGACGAGTCCGCGGAGCCCGACGAGCGGATCGCGGCGGCAGTGAACTTAGCCTACCTCCGTCGCAGGCTGGCGGGCTTAGGGCGTACGGAGGAGCGCGCTTTGGAGCTTCGACCCAGGAGAGATTGAGAACGTACCCCCGGTTAGGAGCATGAAGTAGACGCCAAGGATAACTGTAGTCCGGGCGCAAGGCCAGCTCCCCGTCCGCCTCGAAAGCGAAACGGCACCTCAATCGTGGTGCGCGGAAAACCGATCAGGCGTGAAGGCATATTCCCGCCTTCGACCAGCAGACGGAGCCGGGATGTCGCGGGAAGGCGCCTTTGCCCGTGGGTACGGTTGGATGGATGGGCCGGGTGTTCGCGCGGGTCCATCACCGCATCGAATCCTCTACCTGTCGTCCAACGCCGTTCGCATTGTGACGGCCAGATCCTTCAGCTGGAACGGCTTCTGGACGAAATTCGCGCCCTCCTCCAGCACTCCCCGGAGGGCGATCACGTCGGCCGTGTAGCCGGATATGAACACCGTCTTGATCTTCGGGTCGAGATCGCGCAATCGATCGGCCAGTTCGCGGCCGTTCATGTCGGGCATGACCACGTCGGTGACGAGCAGATCGATTCCGCCGGGCCGTTCCCCGGCCAAACGCAGGGCCTCGCCCGGAGTGTTCGACGCAAGCACCCGATAGCCCAGTCGCTCCAGCATCGTTTCGCCCAGTCTCATGATCGCCGGTTCGTCCTCCACCAGCAGCACCGTCTCGCCGCGGCCTCGCGGCACCTCTCC
>CAYRCA010000072.1:0-10288 GCA_964422565.1 uncultured Acidobacteriota bacterium
TGATGTACCAGCAGTCGCCGAGCCGGGCGGCTTCGTCTCCACCTCGCTGCACGCCCCCGTGACGGGCACGGTGGTCGCCGTGGAACCGAGACTTCATCCTACCGGCAAGATGCTTGCCGCCATCGTCATCGAGGCCGACCCCTATTCCAGTCAGAAGTTGACCACCCCGCGGCCTCCGCAACCGGAGACGCTCGACAACAAGGAGTTCGTCAGGCAGGTCCAGGCGGCTGGCTTGGTGGGTCTGGGCGGCGCCGCATTCCCGAGCCATGTCAAGCTTTCCCTGCCCAAAGACAGACACATCCAGTTCATCGTGATCAACGGCTGCGAATGCGAACCCTACCTGACCGCCGACGACCGGGTCATGGTGGAACGTCCGGAGGCGGTGATCCGCGGGACCCGGATCATGATGGCCAACATTGGCGCCAAGCGGGCCTACATCGGGATCGAGGCGAACAAGCCGGCCGCCATCGCAGCGCTGCGGCCCCATGCGGACGAGTCTATCGAGGTGGTTGCGGTGCAGGTGAAGTATCCCCAAGGCGCCGAGAAGATGCTGATCGACGCCATCCTGAAGAAGGAGGTTCCGAGCGGAGGCCTTCCCCTGGACATCGAGATCCTGACCAACAACGTGGCGACCACCGCCGCCTTGGCGGACTGGTTCGACAAGGGATCCCCGCTGATCGAGCGGGTCGTCACGGTGGCCGGACCGGGAATTCCCCACCCGCGCAACCTCCTTGTGCCCCTTGGAACTCCCTTGTCGGCAATCGTCGACTACTGCGGCGGCCTGAGGGAGGAGACGCGGCAGGTCATTATGGGAGGGCCGATGATGGGGATGCCCCAGAAATCGCTGGATGTGCCCGTCTTGAAGGGGACTTCGGGCATCCTGGCGATGACCGAGGTCTTTCGGGCCGTCGTCCAGGAGTACCCCTGCATCCGTTGCGCGCGCTGCCTGGAGGCCTGCCCCATGTTCCTGAACCCCACCCGCATCGCCCATCTGGCGAAGTTCGAGCGGGTGGATGAGCTTCTCGAATACAACGCCCTCGATTGCTTTGAGTGCGCATCCTGTTCGTACGTCTGCCCCTCGAATATCCCTCTGGTGCAGTGGATCCGCATGGGCAAGGCGATGGTTCGCGAGGCCCAGAAGAAATGAGCAGCACGCGGAAACCCGACCTGATCCTGACCACCTCCCCCTATCTTCACGCCGGGGATTCCACGCCCCGGATCATGGCGGAGGTGCTCTTCACCACCGTCCCGGTGATTCTCGCGGCCTGTTGGTACTTCGGCGTCGGGGTGCTGCTGGTGATCGCCGCGGCGACGGCGGGTGCCGTCGCCACCGAGTGGGCCTTCTCCAGATCCCGGCGGCCCAGCCCGCTGCTGGACAACAGCGCCCTGTTGACGGGTATTCTGCTCGGCCTGATCCTCCCTCCGGCCTTCCCCCTTTGGATGGCCTTTCTGGGCGGGGTGTCGGCCATCGGCCTGGGGAAGGCGATCTGGGGAGGATTGGGACAGAATGTGTTCAATCCCGCGTTGGTCGGACGGGCCTTCCTGCAGGCGGCCTTTCCCACCGCCATCACCACCTGGACGGCACCCGACCAGGGCCTGTTCTCGGTGTCGGATCGCCTGTTTTCGATCCCCCTCCTCCAGGCCCCGGGGACCGACACCGTCTCGACAGCCACGCCCCTCGGCCTGTTCAAGTTCTCGGATCAGCTCACCGAACTGGCCCGGCTGGCGATCGGCAACATCGGCGGCTCGATCGGCGAGACCAGCGGTCTTATCCTCATTCTGTGCGGCCTCTGGCTCGGATATCGACGCCTTTTCGATTGGAGGCTGCCGGTCAGCACGCTGCTGTCGGTGGCCGTCATAAGCGGCCTCTTCCACCTCTGGGACGCAGACGCCTTCCCGAGTCCCCTGTTCATGATCTTTTCCGGCGGTCTCCTGTTTGCGGCGGTTTTCATGGTGACCGACCCCGTGTCGACACCGGTCACGGCGAGGGGGGCTTGGATCTTCGGTGCCGGAGTGGGCTTTCTGGTGGTACTGATCCGGCTCTTCGGCGGCCTGCCGGAAGGTGTGATGTACGCCATTCTACTGATGAACGCGGTAACGCCCTATATCAACCACTACACCCGGCCGCGGCAGTTCGGCGGCCCGGCGCGGAGCTGGTTCGGCGGGGAAAAGAAGCGGGCGGCGTAGGGGCCGGGGCCAGGGGAGAACTTGATAGGTCGGATGGGTCGGACCGGTCCGACAGGTCGGACTCGAAGAGACCGGACTTAAGGAGGAGCCTGATACATGGCGACCGTGAAAAGAGCTGGACCATTACGGCTGATCGGGACGCTCGCGGCGGCGGGATTCATCTCCGGCATGGTCCTGGTTACCGTATTCCTGGCCACACAGCCGCTGATTCTCCGCAATCGCGCCGAGGCGATGGAGCAGGCCATCTATCGAGTCCTGCCCGGTTCGAGCGAGCGGAAGGTTTTCATTCTTCGTGAGGAGAGGCTGGAGCCTTTTGGGGAAGATCTGGCGGCGGCCGTTGCCCTGGACAGCGTCGTATTCGCCGCCTATGACGACGATGATCGACTGGTCGGCTACGCCATTCCGTCCGATGGTCCGGGTTTTATGGACACCATCAAGCTGTTGTACGGCTTCGACCCGAAAGCGAACGTTATTCGGGGAATGGAGGTCCTGGAGAGCCGCGAGACTCCGGGCCTGGGGGACAAGATCATCCATGATCGAACGTTCCTCGAGAACTTCCGGGAGTTGAGTGTTGAGCCCGAGGTTGTGGCCGTACCGCCCGGCACCCGCGCGCGTCCCAACGAGGTCGACACGATCAGCGGCGCGACAATCTCCGCCCAAGCGGTAGTGAACATCATCAACCGGGGAAATCGACGCTTTTTGCCGGCCATTTCGACGAAAGAGGAAAGCGAGGGGCACCCGCAATGACCGGCCGCGAGAAAATGTACCGGGAGACGGTCAAGGGCTTCTGGCGGGAGAATCCCGTGTTCATAGCGCTGCTCGGGCTCTGTCCGGCGTTGGCGGTGACCAACACCGCCATCAACGGACTCGCCATGGGAGCGGCCACCACCTTCGTCCTCTCGGGCGCCAGCCTTTTGGTGTCGTTGTTCCGCAACCTGATCCCGAAACAAGTGCGGATCACCACTTTCATCATTATCATCGCCACGTTCGTCACCGTTGTCGACCTGGGCCTGGAGGCCCTGCTTCCCGCCGTGCACAAGGAACTGGGCGCGTTTATCGCCCTGATCGTGGTGAACTGCCTGATCCTCGGCCGGCAGGAGGCCTTCGCCTCCCGCAACCCGACACGGTACGCCGTCGCCGACGCCGCGGGCATGTCGATCGGCTTCACGTTGGCTTTGGTTATGGTGGGAGGCATCCGGGAGATCCTGGGCATGGGGTCGTTGTTCGGCGTGTCCCTGTTCGGCGACACCTTCGAGCCTTGGGTGATTATGATCCTGCCTCCCGGCGGGTTTCTTTCCCTGGGAGTGCTTCTGATCGTGTTCAACCAGTGGAAGAAGAGTCGTGATCGCAGAGCGGCGCTTCGTTTTGAGAAGGAGGCCGCGTGATGGGCGACTGGCTCTTGATTTTCGTCTCGGCGGCCGTGGTCAACAACTTCACCCTGGCCTACTTTCTCGGCCTCTGTCCCTTTTTTGGGGTCAGCAAGAGAATCGACACGGCCTTCCGTCTGGGCTTGGCGAACATCTTCGTCATGCTCGTCACGTCGGTGTGCGCCTGGTTCCTGAACACCTTTGTGCTGGTGTACGCGCCCTATCTGCGGGTGATCGCCTTTATCGTCGTCATCGCCAGCACGGTGCAGTTCGTGGAGATGGTGATCAAGAAAGTAAGTCCGGCTTTGTTTCAGGCGTTGGGGCTGTTTCTTCCCCTGATCACCACCAACTGCGCCATCATGGGACTGGCCTTGTTTCAAACCAGTCGGGGATACGATTTCATTCAGGGGATCTTCTACGCCACCGGGGCGGGCGTGGGTGTGACACTGGCTTTGGTGCTGATGGCGGGCGTGCGGGAGGAGAGTGAGTTGGCCGAGGTGCCCGACGTCCTGCAGGGCGCGGCTTTGGCCTTTCTCCTGGCGGGAATTCTTTCGATGGCCTTCATGGGGTTCGCCGGTCTGTTCGCCAGCGTGTGAGAGAATTGGGGTGAAGGGGTTGTAAGTTGAGGGTTCCGCGTTTTCCGCGCGGTTTTCCGTGTCGTCGGGGTGCGTCCGACAGGTCCCCCAGCCCGGGAAATCCGTTGAAGGCTGCAGGCACCCGAAACCCGGAACGCTGAACCGACGAACGATGTGGATTCACCTGATCGTCATTCTGGTGCTGGTTGCGGCATGCGTCCTCTTCGGACTGCTGAGGGCCGACGTGGAGGAGGAGAAGGCGGACTCCGGCAGTCCCTGCGGCTCCTGCGAGGAGGCGTCCTCCTGCGGCCACTTCTGCTTCCGCAGGCCCATGACCCGGCTAAGACAGCTGTTTCGCCGCTAAGTTCCGCCTTCCTACGGAGTACGACACTAATCAATCTAATAATCAGATTAACCCGGAGTTTCATCGGCTGCGCCGCGCTAAACTAAGGCAAAACTAAGGCTACTAAGCTAAGGGCCACTTGCTCCTCGCTCCTCACTCCCCTCCTGATCCTCCCTCTCTCTCCCACGGCGTCCACTCGACGCCCAGGACGTGATCCTGCATCCAGCGGATCTCCTCGACGTCCCGGCGACGCTGGTGGCGGGGTTCCTCGAAGGAGTGCTTCTCCCGGGGAAACCTCAGGTAGCGCGCCGGGACGCCCCGGTCCTTCAGGGCGGTGAAAAACATCATGCTCTGCGGCTCGGTGCAGACCGGATCCTCCATGCCGTGAAGCAGCAGCGCGGGAGTGTTGACATTGGCGATATGGGTCAGGGACGATCGCTCCCGATAGGGCTCGGGGTTCTCCCAGGGCGTCCCGCCGATATACCAGCGCCGGACGTCGTAGTTGAATCCGGGGCCATACTCCGAGGTCCAGTCCGAAACCATCGCCCCCAGGGAGGCCGCCTTGAACCGATCGGTCTGGGTGATGGTCCATCCCCCCAGGATGCCTCCGTAGCTCCAGCCCCGGACCCCCATCCTCTCCGGATCGACCAGACCCTCCGCGATCAAGTGGTCCACGCCGGTCATCAGGTCTTCGAAGTCGCCGCCCCCGATGTCGTGCATGTTGGCCCTCAGAAACTCGTCCCCGTAGCCCCGGCTGCCCCGCACGTTGGGGCACAGGGAGACGTAACCCAATCCCGCCCAGATGTGGTACGCACTCAAGAAATCGTTCGGGAAAAGCGCCGCGGGACCTCCGTGGATGTGCAACAGCAGGGGCGGCCTCTCCGTCGTCCCACCGCCGGCGGGGAGGAAAAGAAGGCCCTCGATCTCGAGACCGTCCCGGCTCCTCCAACGAACAATTCGGGATTCCGCCGTCTCGATCTCCTCCCGGAACCAGGGGTTCAGATCCGTCAGCCGCAGCGGGTCGAAGGCGGCCACCGTCGACGCGTAGAGATCGGCCGGTTGATGGAAGTCGGCGCGCAGGTATCCAAAGGTGCGCCCGTCCCGGGAGACGGAGACCGACTTCACCGACCCCTCGACATCGGTCAGGGGAACCACCGAGCCCTCCGCCACATCGAGTCGGTACAGGTTCGAGTTGATTCCGACCAGTCCGTTAATCAGGATGCCGCCGCCTTCCGGGAGCCAGAAATAGTCGAGAACATCGCCCTGGAATCCGCCCGAAACCAGCCGAATCGTCTTCGTTTCCGGGTTCAGGAGGTGGATCTTTCGGTGCCGCAGTGCCCACTGCTCCGCGTCGGGAGCTAGAAAAGCGAGGAGCCGGCCATCGGGCGCCCACCTCGGGTCCGTCTCGGGGGCCTCGTTGTCGGTCAGGCGCGTGATTTGGCCGGTGTCCGTCTCGAGTAGATAAATCTCCGACAGATACTCTTGGTTGCGGCGGTTCTCCCGTCGGGCGGTGAAGGCGACGCGCGTCCCGTCGGGCGCCGGGTCGAAAGAGCCCACGATGAACTCCTCCTCGGTCAATCGGATCTCCTCGCGGGATTCCAGGTCGATCGACCAGAGATTTCGCCACCGACCCGCTCCCTGACCGTTGGGGCCCTCGTCGACGAAGATCGCGTCGTCGCCGGTTTCGTATTCCTTCTCCTCCTCCTCGTCGCGGGCCTCGTCGGCGGAGAAGAACAACCGGTCGCCCACCGGCGACCACCGGAAGGCGGCGACAGCGGTCTTGTGCTTCGTCAACGGAACCGCCTCCCCTCCCCCGGTCGGCATCAGGAAGATCTGCTCCTTCTCCTCGACCTTTCTCTTGAAGGCCAGGTATTGCCCGTCCGGCGAGAAGTGGAAGTCGGAACCTCCGGCCTCGCCAATGTATTGCCAGGCGGGTCCGCCCGACGTCGGCGTCATGAAGGGGATTTTCCTATATTTGTTCTCCTTCCAGTCCAGGACGGACTTGACGAAGAGGATATGAGTCCCATCGGGAGTGATCCGGAGGCTCTCGATGGCAATGAGATTGAGGGCGTCGTCCACCGTCATGGGCCGCCGCTGACCGGCCAGGACGACGACGAAACAGGACAGGACCAAGCCGATCGCGGCATGCCGTCGCAACCGATTCTTCATTTGACCTCCACGGCCTCCATGATGACCGAAGAGGCGCCTGGGGTGAAGACTTTGGCGCACCAGAAACAAAGGGATCGGGAGGATCGGGAGTTCGGGAGCTCAAGTGGGCCGGTAGTAGGGGTTGTCGTGTCGTGCGGTTCATTCCCGAAGGAGGGGGAGGCGGAGGTGAACGGCAGGTTTCCAGCCAGCTTCCAGCCTGTCACTGCCCGGTTTCAGCACGGCTTTCGCGACGACGCCCTCTCCTCGGCCAACGTCCCCGCCCAACCCGCCGGCGACAGGCGGAGATACCTGTCGTCCCCTCCCTTCTCACCGGCCGGACCCAATCCAAGGAATAAGGTGCCAACCTCACCCTCCTGGTCCTCCCAACACCTCGAGTAGCCGCTCAACCTCCTCCCCGGTGTTGTAGAGGGACATGCCGACGCGGACCAACCCTCCCCGGTCCGCCAAACCAAGCGCCTCCACGGCACGGGCCGCGTAGAAATCCCCGTCCCACACCAGGAGGCCGGACTCGCCCAGGCGGTCGGCGACTGCGGCCGGATCCAGGTCGCCGACCCGGAAGGAGACGGTGGGGGCGCGCGGCCCGACGCCGAAGGGCGGCCCGAACACCCGGACCTTCTCCAGAGCCGACAACCCCTCGTAAAATCGCCGCGCCAAGACGCGCTCGTGGGTACCGATGAGACTCATGGCGGACTCGATCCGTTTCCGCGGAGTGTCGCCAACCCCCAGCCGGCCGATATACTCGACGGCGGCCTTCACGCCAGCGACGGCGGCGTGATTGAGCGTTCCCGTCTCGATGCGGTACGGGGCCCGGCAGTCCTGGGTTCTCAGGCGATCCGGATCGAGCTGTCCCAGAAGGTTGGGCCGGCAGTAGAGGATGCCCACGTGGGGTCCGTAGAACTTGTAGGCCGAGCAGAGCAGGAAATCCACCTCCGCCGCTCCAACGTCGACGGCGAAGTGGGGGGCGTAGTGAACCGCGTCGACCAGCAGCCAAGCCCCGACCTCCCGGCTGAGGCGGCGAATCTCCGCAAGATCGTTGACCGTCCCCAGCGCGTTCGAGGCCCAGCCGACCGCCACCAGGCGGGTCCGTTCCGTGACCTTCCGGCGCAGATCGTCATAGTCGAGCGTTCCCCCGGGCAGCATTCGCACCTCCCGGACCACCATCCCCCGCTCCCGAAGTCGGAGCCAAGGGCCCCGGTTCGCCTCATGATCCAGTTGGGTGATGGCAACCTCGTCCCCCGGGGAGAAGGCCCGCCCGAGGGCGTGGCTGAGGGAGAAGGCCAGGGTGGTCATGTTGGCGCCGAGGGAAATCGAGTCGGTCGCGGGGGCGTTCAGAAACAGAGCCGCGGCGGCCCGCGCCTCCTCGAGCAGGAGATCCGATTCCCGGCTGGTAACAAAATGCCCGTGGGTGTTGGCGTTGCGGGTGGAGTAATAGTCGGCGATCGCCTCGATGACCGGCCGGGGCACCTGCGTTCCCCCGGGTCCATCGAAGAACGCCAGGGGGACACCACCGAAGGTCCTGGCCAGAGAGGGAAAGTCCGCTCGAACGGACCTCAACCCCTTGGGCGACCCGCTTGTTTCAGAGGACAAAACTTCCCTCCTTTCGCTTTTCGGCCGCCATTATGAGGGATGAGCGAAGGAGCGGGGAACCCCACGGGTTCCGCATCGCGGGAACTGGGGGGAGGCGTTCCGCAGAGAGCCCGTAACCTGGAACCTCTGGAACGTGGCTCGATCACGCGATAGACTGTCAAAAACCACACACACTAGGAGGGGCACCATTGAAGAGAGAACGGCGTCAGTTCTTGAAGTCCGCCGCCGGCATCACCGCCGGTTTGGCCATGGCCTGCAGCGCGGAGGCCGAGGCCCGGGCGGCCGCTTCCGCGATCGCGGGCCGATCAAGCGAGGTCGAACCTGTCGGTCCGCCCATGCCGACACTCCAGCTGGGGGAATTCACCGTCTCCCGCCTCATCGTCGGCAGCAACCCCATCCACGGGTACTCCCATTTCAACCGGCTCTTCAGCCAGCACATGCTGGAGTGGTCCACGCCGGACAACGTCTGCGACATGCTGGATCGATGCTGGGAGCACGGGATCAACACCTGGCAGTTCTCCCATCACGAGCGGGCCATGCGGGACCTCCGGGAGCACCGCAGGCGCGGAGGACAAATGCAGTGGATTCTGCTCAGCCACCGGGAGATCGAGGAGGATCATCGGCTCATTCATGAGGTCAAGGAACTCGGTGCCGTCGGGATCGTTCATCATGGGGGTTCGGCGGAGCGGAAACGCCGGCAGGGAAGACTCGGCGATATTCGGGATTTCCTGAAGGCGGTGCGCGACAGCGGGCTGATGGTGGGGTTGTCCACCCACGATCCGGAGTTCCTCGAGCAGGCCGAGGAGGAGCAGTGGGACGTGGACTTCTACATGACCTCGCTGTACTACTTGACCCGGACCGACGAGGAGTTCAAGGAACTACTCGGGTCCCGGCCGCTGGGCGAGATCTACCTGCCGGACGATCTTCCCCGGATGTGCCGGGCGATGCGGCAGACCCCGAAGCCCTGTCTGGCCTACAAGCTCCTGGCGGCGGGGCGAATCAGCTCGCCGGCGCAGATCGACGAGGCCTTCCGCTTCGCCTTCGAGAACATCAAACCCAACGATGGGCTCATTGTGGGGATGTACAACCGCTTCACCGATCAGGTGGCCGAAAACGCCCGGTTGGTCAAGACCATCTCCTCCGAGTTGGCGGCTTCGTGATGTGTCGAATCGATTTCCGACTCGACGCTTCCCTCCTCACGCTGTGAGGATCTTCGAACTCAAGGCGCATTCGGCGATCCTCAACGCCACGATTTCCGCCGCCCGCCTCAGCGTTGGGGCAGGGGTCCCAAGGGAAGGCGCAAAATCTCCGCTCCTTGGCGCATGCGCAGGTCGCTGGTCAACAGAGGCCATGCGTCAGCCGCCTCACAGGACGCCAGGTGAATCGCGTCCAGAGATCGCAGACCCACCTCCGGGTGACACCGGTCGAGGATCCTGTTGGCCCTGTGGAGAATCTCTCGGGTGACGGAGAGCATGTGCGGCACTTCCCCCGAGAAATATGTCTCCAATCGTCGCCAGGCGTTCTCCCGCGTTGGGACGTCGACGGCTTGTTCCCTCTCTTTCCTCAGCAAAGCCGACCAGCACTCGGTCAGAGCGATCTCGGATACCCAGACATCCGATCTTCCATGTACTTGATCCGCGTAGAACAGACTGTCGGGCTCGCGGACCACAAGCTTGACCAGTACGGCACTGTCGAGATACACGGGTCAATCTCCGCGGTCTCGATCCGCTCGGATCAAAATCTCGGCCGGCGTCTGGGACTCGGCGACCTCCATCGTCCGCAGCCACTCCCGGTCCACTTCCAAGACTCCACTCTGCTTGCTCACCGGGCAGAGGCGGGCCTCCGCCTCGCCGTGGCGGGTGATGACGATTTCCTCGCCCGCGGCCGCCCGACGAACCAGCTCCGAGAAGCGGTCCTTCGCTTTCCTGACGGGAACCCTCAGAGGTCTCTGGTTAACCATCCGTTGACATTGTGGCCGCGCGCGGCCACAATGTCAACTTCCAGTTCGAGAGCCCGGGGAGCATGCCACATTGTGCCCGAATGATCGACACGGATTGAAC
>CAYRCA010000072.1:10298-12829 GCA_964422565.1 uncultured Acidobacteriota bacterium
CCTGAATCCCCCTGAGCCAGAAGGTTCGCGGCGTAGCGGAGTCCGGGCGTGTCGAAGCCCTCGGTGAAGGAGTCGTACACCGCCCTCAATCTGACCTCCACTCCCGACTTCGGATCGACTCGGTCCCGGTTCAGTTCGACCAAGGCGGCCGCCGCTTTCAGCGCGAGCGACGGAGCCTCCTGCCTCTCGGCGGTTTCGAGTGCGCGTCGGAAAACCGCTTCAATCTCGACATAGGGAACGGACTTGTTGTTCGACAGGGCCGCCTTCCACATCAGCTCACCTTCGAGGCGATAGATCTCGGCTTCGAAGGCGCGCTCTCCCCGGCGCTGCATCTCCGAGGCCGCCTCGGCCAGTGCCTCACGGGCGGCATCGAATTGGCCGTCTACAACCAGTGCCTCGACTAGAAGAATGTAGTAGTAGGTAGTTGCCGCCCCCGTCTCGGTCGCCTTCCAGGCCTCGATGCCCTCCTTCATCAGGCGGACCCCCTGTTCCGGTTTTTTCGTCATGGCGAGCGCCCAACCTTCCAGGATCCTCGCCGCGGCCAGCCAAAAAGGATAACCCTCGGCCAGGCGAATAGTCTCTCGGGACACTGCAAGCGTCTCGTCCACTTCGCGGCGTACCTGCCGCAGAAAGGTGCGGAACACCAGCGCCGCTGACTCGCTGAAGGGCTGCCGTAACTGCCTGGCGCGCTCCACCGCCTCGTGGCTCCTTCGCATCGCCTGATCGGGGAGTCCGAGAAACCACAGCGTCCAGGACAGGTGAAACAAGGCGAACACCGCGCGGTCCTCCATGAAGTCCGAGTCGGCCGCCGAGGGCGGTTCCTCGCCGAGCAACTCGAGGGCCCGCTCGAAAAGTTCTCTTGCCGCCGTGAACTCGCCCTGCCAGAGGCAGGTGCAGGCTTTGGCGCGCAACGCGTCGATCCGGGTCAGCCCATCGTCCTGCTGGAGGGCCTCCTTCAGAAAGCGGTCCGCGGTCTCCCGCGCGGCCGACAGGTCGCCTCGAATAATGTAAAACCGCCAGAGCAAGGCGACGAACGAGGCAGGAGTCCGACCGGCTTCGCGGCACAACAGACGAGCCCGATCATAGACCTCCTCCACATCGCTAGACGCGTAGCCAGGCTCCACCGAGAGAGGGGAAGCCAGCGTCAACTGGAGCTCCAACTCCCTCTGAGTCCGCTCCGGAGACTCCGGAAGGACACGCAGTCTGTCGATGCCGTCGCGCAGCAAGCGGACGGCGTCGTCGAACGCCGACGCCTTGAGCGCCAGTCGTCCCGCCGCCGCGGAGCACGTGGCAGTGCTGGCAGTCGGAGCGCACGAACACATCGCGGCCGCGGGCGCGGGCGGCATCGACGGGGCTGTCAGCCGGTCGGGCCTGGTGCTCGAGCCACGCCTCGAACTCGTCCGGCGGCTGGGCCACGATGACCAGCCCCATGAGGGCGTGTTGGGTGCCGCAGAACTCGGCGCAGAACCCGCGGTACCGGCCTGGCTCCTCGGGCCGCAGCACCAGGTCGCCGACCCGGCCTGGCGTCAGGTCCAGCTTGCCATGGAGGCGGGGCACCCAGAAGCTGTGGATCACGTCGTTGGATATGAGGCGAAATCGGGTCGCCCGGCCGGCCGGGATGTGGATCTCGTTGGCCGTCGTCACGCCGGCGGCCGGGTAGTGGACCTCCCACCAGAACTGGTGGCCGATCACCTCCACCACCAGAGCGTCGGGATCGTCGGCCGCCATGGAGATGCGGCTGCCGGTGAGGATGGTCGCGATCGTGAGTCCGACCAGGACCATGGCGGGAACCCCCGCTCCGGCCACGAGGATCCAGCGCACCGCATTCCCCTCGGGTTCGGGCGCGTCGGCGGACGGGCGACGCCGGAGGAACGCGTAGGCCCACCCGGCGAGGACGAGGACGAGCACGACGAGGCAGACCCAGAACAGGACCCACCAGAGCCATTCGATGTGCGCGGCCGCGGGGGACGCCGGGTCCAGGATATGGCTCATCGCCCGATCTCCGGCGCGGCCGTGAGGAACGCGAGGATGGCCTCGAGCTCACCGGTCGTGAGCCGACCCCGATAGGCCGGCATCTCGCCGATGCCGCTGATGATCCGGTCCGTGATGGTCGTGTGGCGCATGCGGTACGTGACCCGGGTGAGATCCGGCCCCCACGGGCCGCCCCGACCGGCCACGGCATGGCAGAACTGGCAGCCCATGGTATAGAAGACCTCCGCGCCCTGCGCGACGAGCGGCCGGTCCGCGGGCAGCTCGTCCTCGGCGAACGGCTGCGTCTCGAAGTCCGGGACCCAGGGGCCGCGGTAACCCGCAATCGTGAGGCTGCCCAGGGCCAGCGCCACCGTGACGGCCACGGCGACGGCCACGGGGCGATGGGCCAGCGCCCGCTCCCCCTTCGAGCGCGCGAAGGGGAGCGCCACAAGCAGCAGGAAGACGACGATGGGCAGGTAGACCATGGTCGCGTCCTCCCAGCCGCGCGGCTTCACGGCGAGGAGGGCGTAGTACCAGACCAGGAACCAGTCCGGTCGCGG
>CAYRCA010000073.1:0-12795 GCA_964422565.1 uncultured Acidobacteriota bacterium
CCGTAGCGCGGGTGGGCGTCGGCCGCCTCGCGGAGCTCCTTGACCGTCTCGATGCTCTTGCCGAGCGTGACGTTGGGTCCCTGGGGGACCAGCTTCGCGATCCTGTCGACATCGGTGTAGGGGACGCTCATGGCGCGCCCGACGTCCCGGATGGCGCCTCGGGCGGCCATGGTCCCAAAGGTGATGATGTGGCTGACGTTCTCCCGCCCGTACCGGCGGGTGACGTAGTCGATCACGTCGCCCCGTCGGAGCATGCAGAAGTCGATGTCGATGTCGGGGGGCGTGATCCGCTCCGGGTTGAGAAATCGCTCGAACAGGAGGTCGTACTGCAGGGGATCGACATCGGTAATACGCATGGCGTAGGAGACCAGGCTTCCGGCGGCGGATCCTCGACCGGGACCCACCGGTATCCCGGCCTCCCGCGCGTATCGAATGAAATCCCAGACGATCAAAAAGTAGGCCGAGAAACGCATCTGCTGGATGACCCGGATCTCATGCTCCAACCGGGCGCGGTATTCCTCGACGGAGTGGCGGAGGCGGCCTTCCCGCTCCAGTCGCTCCAAGGGGACCACCCGCTCCGAAAAGCCGTCCCGCACCACCTTCTCAAAGTAGGAGTCCACCGTGAAACCGGGTGGAACCGAGAAATCGGGGAAGATATTCTCCGTCCGGCCGAACTGGAACCCACACTTCTCGGCGATCGAGAGGGTGTTGCTCAGCGCCTCCGGCACATCGCCGAACGTGGCGAGCATCTCCTCCGGAGTTTTGAAGTAGAACTCATCCGTCTTATAGACCAGACGGTTGGTGTCCTCGACGGTCTTGCCGGTCTGGATGCAGAGGAGGATGTCGTGAGCCCGGGCATCCTGACGGGACAGATAGTGGCAGTCGTTGGTGGCGACCAGGGGAAGGCCCAGCTCGCGGCTCAGCGCGAGCATCCCGTCGTTGACCCTCTTCTGTTCGTCGATGGAGTGATCCTGCAGTTCCAGAAAGAAATTGCCGGGCCCGAAGATCTCCCCGAGCTCGCCGGCCTCCCGTCGGGCCTCCCGGAACCGCTCCCCGCTCAGGTGTGAGGCCACCGAGCCCTGGAGGCACGCGGAGAGGCAGATCAGCCCTTCGGAGTGACTGGAAAGGAGATCTTTGTCCACCCGGGGCCGGTAGTAGAATCCCTCCAGATATCCGAGTGAGACGAGGCGCGTCAGATTCCGGTAGCCCTTCTCATCGGCCGCCAGGAGAACCAGGTGGTTGCTCCGGGAGGAACGTCCCTCCCTGTGCGTGCGGCCCTGCCGGGCCACGTACACCTCGCAGCCGATGATGGGCTTGACGCCGTGTTTGAGGGCCGCGTCGTGAAACTGAACGGCGCCGAACAGATTGCCGTGGTCGGTCAGGGCGACGGCCGGCATCCGCAGTTCGGCGGCGCGCCGAACCACATCCCCGATCCGATTGGCTCCATCCAGAAGGCTATAGTAACTGTGAAGGTGCAGATGACAAAAACTCATATCTCCGGTTGTTCCTGCCGTCCCGGCGGGAGTCGTTGTTCCCGACGCCGCCCCGACGACGGATGGACCCGACCTACTCCCACTCGATGGTGCCGGGCGGTTTTGAGGTGATGTCGTAGACCACTCGGTTGACCCCCCGAACTTCGTTAACGATGCGGCTCGAGATGCGGCCGAGGAGGTCGTACGGAAGCTGTACCCAGTCGGCCGTCATTCCGTCGAGGCTGTCCACGACGCGAAGAGCCACCACGTTCTCGTAAGTGCGGCCGTCCCCCATGACGCCGACGCTTCGGACCGGGAGCAGGACGGCGAAGGACTGCCAGATCTTGTCGTAGAGCCCGGCCGCTCGGATTTCCTCGTACACGATGGTGTCCGCCTGGCGCAGAACGCCGAGGCGCTCCTCCGTGACCTCTCCCAGAATCCGAACCGCCAGCCCGGGTCCCGGAAAGGGCTGCCGGTTGACGAACTCCTCGGGAAGGCCCAACTCGCGACCCACCCGCCGGACCTCGTCCTTGAACAGTTCCCGCAGCGGCTCCACCAGCTTGAGGCGCATGGTCGCGGGCAGACCGCCCACGTTGTGGTGACTCTTGATCACCGCCGAGGGACCTCTGACCGAAACCGACTCGATCACGTCGGGATACAGGGTACCCTGCACCAGGAAGTCGATCTGTCCCAGCTTCCGCGCCTCCTCGTCGAAAACGCGAATAAATTGGTCCCCGATGATCTTTCGTTTCCGCTCCGGATCCTCCACGTTCTGCAGCCGGTCCAGAAAGCTCCGTGCCGCGTCGACACCCCGGACGTTCAGGTGGAAATGGTCTCGAAAGGTTGTCAACACCCGCTCGAACTCGTTGCGGCGCAGCAGGCCGTTGTCGACGAAGAGACAGGTGAGCCGGTCGCCGATGGCCTGATGGACCAGCAGGGCCGCCACCGTGGAATCGACGCCGCCCGACAACCCACAGACGGCGTGCGCGGCGCCCACTTGGCCCCTCACCGCCTGAATCGCATCGCGCACGAAGGAGGCCACCGTCCAGTCCCCCCGGCAGCCGCAGACGTCGAAGAGGAAGTTGCGGAGGATGTCGGCGCCGAACGGGGAATGGACGACCTCGGGATGAAACTGCAGCCCGAAGACGCGGCGTTCGGGGTCCTCCATCGCCGCGACGGCGGAATCGGTTTCGGCGGCGGCTGAAAACCCGGCCGGAAGCTGGACGATCTGGTCTCCGTGACTCATCCACACGGGCATCCTCTCGGGCAGGTGCCGAAACATCGGGCTGGGGGCGGTGACTTGAATAGCCGCCTTGCCGTACTCGTGGCGGAGGCCCTGCTCCACCCGGCCGCCCAGGTGATGGACGAGCAACTGCATCCCGTAACAGATCCCCAGGATGGGTCCGTCGAAGCTGAAGACCCGGGGATCGGGATGGGGCGAATCGGGCGCGAAGACCGAGCTGGGCCCACCCGACAGGATCAGGGCCGCCGGACTCCGCCGCGCGATCTCCTCCCAAGAGGCGTTGAAGGGGAGGATCTCGGAGTAGACCTTCGATTCCCGCACCCGGCGGGCGATGAGCTGGGTGTATTGGGAGCCGAAATCAAGAATCAGAACCGTTTCACGCTGTTCCGACATGGGTGCTCCGAGGGTGGGCGACCCCGTCCAGTCGCGGACCCCCCCTCACAGAATAGCCCAACGAACCCAAGCGGGAGAACCCGGCGTTCGTTTCATTCGGCGGCGCTCGCCGCCGCTCGGATCCCCGCGCCATCCTCCCCGAAGATTGGGAGTATAGCACCCCGCTCCGACGCTCCGACGGATCCGCGTCGCCCCGGCCGACGACGGCGAAGGTCGATTTGCTCCGCGGCCCTGCCGGCGGGTAAGATGCCCCGGCCGTGCTCACCGACCAGATCTGGCAAGCGCTTATTCTCGGAGTTCTTCAGGGGCTGACGGAGTTTCTCCCCATCAGCAGCTCCGCCCACCTCATTCTGCTGCCTTGGATTATGGATTGGACGCCCTTGGGCCTTGTCTTCGACGTGATGGTCCACGGAGGAACTCTCATGGCCATTCTGATCTATTTTCGCAAGGAATGGAAGGAGTTTATGTGGGATTTCCTGAGTAGGGTTCGAGAAGCCCGTCTGTTCGGTCGGCGGGACACTCCCGTCGATGCCGTCGTGGTGGGGACAGTGCCCGCCGTCCTGGTCGCTCTGGCCTTCAGGCACGCTATCGAGGAGTACGCTCGGACCCCCCTGGTCACGGTCGTGACCCTGGCTGTCTTCGGGGGGCTGCTGCTGTTTGCCGATCGGCGGAGCCGGGGTAGGCGGACGGCCTCGTCGATGAGGCTCCGTGACGGCCTCCTGGTGGGCGCCGCGCAGGCCCTGGCCCTGATTCCCGGAGTGAGCCGCTCCGGCGTGACCATAACGGCGGCCCTCCTGGTGGGGTGCACGCGGGCGGAGGCGGCCCGCTTCTCCTTTCTTCTGGCGGGGCCGGTACTGGTGCTGGGAACCCTGGACGGTCTCCTCACCCTGCTGACCGCCGGACCCGGTGAGGCTGTCCCGTTTTGGCCGCTGTTGGTGGGTGTGGTCGTCTCTTTCCTGGTCGGGTTCCTGTGCATCAAGTACTTTATCCGATTTCTTCAGTCCCACACGTTCCTGCCCTTCGTCGTCTACCGTTTGCTGTTGGCTTCGGCGATCCTGGCGATCCATCTCGCCGGCGGATGAGTTCCGGGTCGGCCGTCAGGGAACGTTGGACAGGCTAACCCGGATGAAGGAGACGGGGGCGGGTGTCGGGGGAACCGGGGGGAAGCCCATTTGGAACTCCAAGACCGCCCGGCCCCGTGGAAAGAAACGCTGAAAATCCCGTGAATCCGGTCAGGGGCTTCCGGCCCGGATTCTCCGGTCGTCCGGGTTCCGCTTTCCCTCGGGCCGCCGCCCCTCGGGTAGAATCGGCCCGCGAGGAGTGGTACAACTCGGGGCTGTGTGGTCGAGCCTATGGACGTCGTGGGCCGCTGGTTCCTTGTCTTGCTGATGGTTCTGACGGTCTCTCCGGCCGGGGCGGCGGAGGCGTTCGCCCGGTCCAAGGCGCAGGAGGAGGTGCGGGAGGAGGAACCGCCGCCCCCGAAGGCGCGTCTGAACCCTTTGCTCCGGCGGTTCTTTCGAGAGATGTACCCGAGGTCGGGCGGACCGCAGTTTTCGGTGAATGAGGAGTTCCTGGAGCGGTTTGTGGATCGGCAGGTCGATCAGTTCGTCGAGGACATCGACCGTCGCCTGGAGGAGTTGACCGCGGCCTCGGAGATGGTCGAGGGGCTCCGAGTCCGCTACGTCGAGGAGGGAAGCGGCGTCGACCGCCAGGAGGTTCGGAGGGCGCTGGTCGGCTCTCTGCGAAGGATCGCGGACCAGACTTCCGGGCTTGCGGGTCGACTGGCCATGGTCTTTCGCGGCCTCGAACGAAGAAAGCGTCTGGACATCCGGATCACTCCGGAAAGCCGGGCCCTGGGATTTGTCGAGGAGATCGACTTCATGAGTCGACAGATCGCCGAAGCGGATCGCCTCGTGCGGGACTATCTGTTCCGGGGCACCAGCACCGTCCGTCTCGAGGACCTGGGTGGCGAGGATATGCTGGTTCGACTGGACTGGGCCGAAAAGATGGCCCGGGAGGTGGCCCGGAACTTGAGGTGAGGACCCGCCCGTTCCCCGCTCCGTCCGCGTTCGTCCCTGTTGGTCCCCGTCCGCCCCCGTGGCGCCGCTCCCTTCAGAACGAGAGCCTCAGGAGGAAGCCGTGGCCGAGGGGGCGGAACCGGGGCCCCCGGGTTTGGGAGATCTGGTACTCGAGGAAGAGCCGATCCTGAAAGAACCGGCCCGCGCTGAGTCCCACCTGGTCGAGCCGGAGCCGAGTGACGTCGAAGACGGAGGGATCCTGGGGCCGACCCTGGGAATCCGTTCGTCGGCCGGAGGAATCCCTCTCATAGGATCCGCGGAAGGTTTCGTTCGCCCAAAACGAGGTTACCCCGCCGCCCGCAAAGAAGCCCCAGGGGAGATGGTGCTGGGCCCACGCGTGGACGGCGTGGTGGTGTCGAACGTCCCGCTCCACATCCAGGGGCGTCGAGCCCCCCGGTTCCCACCGGCGGGCCCTCTCCCGGACGTTGGAATACTGATAGTCGAGGGCCGTGAAGAAGCGATCCCGCCAGGTGAATCCCAACCCCGCGGCCCCGGACGGAATCCAGAAGCGGATGTCGCGATCCGAATCGGCGATACGGAAGCGACGGATGCCTTCGTCAAGATCGGTTCGGGTCAGCGAGCCCTTCAGGGAGAGGGAGAGGTTGTGGTGCAGCCGTTTGCGCCAGCGGGCGCCGGTCTCGTGGCCGTGTCCCCGGGTGGTGAAGGCCGCCAGGGGGGCTGGCTCTCCATCCCGGAAATGGGCCGTCTGATAGGCTTCGCCGTCCAGATGGTGGAATCGATAAAAGAGTCCCACCGAGCCGAAGGTGTCGCTCTCCATGTGGTAGCCGAAGGTTAGGCGCCGGCTGTGGGTTCGAATGAGGGTTCGCGCCTCCTCACTGGAAACCGGAACGCCGCCGGGACGCAACTCGTAAAGCGTGTCGATGTCGCCGGAGGACTGGGTCCAATCATAGGAGAGGGCGAGCGTGCGACCCGGAAAACGGCGCGCCGCCAGAAAGACCGTCCGATGGAGGCGGTTATCCGCCTCGAGATCGGGGGCGTATCGGCTGCTGCCGATCTGTTCGATTGAGACGTTGCCGCCGAAGGCCGAGGGGATCTGACGGGAGATGCGAAAACGGAAGTCCTGGTCGAATCCACGGAACTCGTAGAGGCCGCCCACCGTCCATTCGGCCGCGGGATAGACGTAGGAAATCCGGGACGACACCCCCTGCAGCCGCCTCTCGTCGGTGGCGAAAAGCTCGCGCAGGTCGGTGAACATGTTCAACGGGTTCAGCGGCGAGATCTCGGGACTGGTGAAGGACTCGGACCGGGCGGGAAAGAGGTAGAAGCGGCCCGAGGGTCGAACGATCGTGGAGGCGTAGGCCGGATTCTCCACCAGGTCCAGATGGGGGTCCGGAAAGGCCAGGAATTTCTCCAGCAAGGGATGCTCGACCGTCGATTCCCGACTGAAATTCTCCGCCACAACCTGCTCGAAGGTGACGGGCGGATCGGGCGGTCGAAGGGGGTAGACGGTGACTTCCCGGCCGGAGCCCACCAGAACCTCGCTGTCCGGCACTTGGTTGTTGCGCACCGAGACCCGGCCCTCGTAGACGCGCACGGTGGTGACGGAATCGGGGCGCACCTCGATATCGAACTCCGTTCCCCGGACTCCGATGGTGGCGATCGGTGAGTGCATCTGGTAGGGATTCGGCGCCCCCACCAGCCTCCGGACTTTCAGGCGGGCCTTGCCCAACCAGATGCGAACGAGCTCTCGGACACCCCCCTTGAAATCGAGGATTTCCAGCTCCGTCCCGGGCTGGAGTTCGATGGTGGAGCCGTCCACAAGTCCCAGCAGGGCGTATCCGTCATCGGCGGCGTGGATGCGATCGCCCGCTCCGAGCACGGTTCCGGGGAGAAGGCGTGTGGAGTGACGGACACCCTGGATCGACTGGGCGCTCTGGACCGTCCCCCGGATACTGAGAACCTCGACCTCGCCCATGGACAGGGCGACCCGGCGCGTTTGGGCGCCGGCCGGAGGGGGCAGAAACAGGAGGAGCAGCGCCAGACAGAAAAGGCCTCGGGCGACCCGGATTCGGGACGCCGGAAGCTTTTCCTTGACACTCACTCGCCTTTTCATGCAAAAGAAAAGTTCA
This sequence comes from uncultured Acidobacteriota bacterium, assembly GCA_964422565.1. GTDB lineage: Bacteria > Acidobacteriota > UBA6911 > RPQK01 > JAPXNP01 > CAYRCA01. The sequence continues at coordinate 7,277 of CAYRCA010000073.1, forward strand.
TCTATCCGCCGCCTCCCCGTCGGCGGCTAGTTTGGGTGGAGTGCCCGTCCGCGGAACGACCGCGGACGGGCACCCCTGGGGGAGGCTCGTGAGCTTCTTCAGAGCTAACCCGTCAAAATCTCTATTGTTTCGGCTCGAACCGAGTCGTCGTTCCTCCATACTCCAACGATCACGACTTCCTGACCGACGTTCAAGGACACGCTTGTCACCACTCCCGGAGACACCACCAGGTTCAATACAACCGTCCGGCTTGTCACGTGGACCGGGGTTCCCGCCACCGCGACGAGGTTGACCGAGCCGTCCGGCTGTCGACTGAGGCTCTCGATGGGCCCCGTCAACCTCACGGCCTGGCCGGTTCCGCCCTGTTCCGTGTCGAGACTGTTCCCGTCTTGGGAACCGCCTTCGCCGAAGTCGTCCGAATCCCCCTCGTCCGGGGGGTGTTCCTCGCCCGCATCCTCTCCCGAGTCGCCGTCGTTGGACTCGCCATTCGAATCGCCGTTTCCGGGATCCTCTCCACCCTCGGGCCGCAATTCGATTCGGCTCGCCAAAACCGAACGATCCTGCAGCGGGCGCCCCTCCACCCGCACCGGAAGGCCCTCCGCCAAGTCCCGGTCGGTGGCGGACTCGCCGTGGCGCCAATGCAACCGGGTCTGTCCGTCGAGGCGTATGACCGTCTCGTTGAGGCGGAATTGGCTCCCGCCGCCGCCTCTCCGAAGGTCCCGAACCCGGCCCTCGAGTTCAACGGTGGCCGCGGGCCCGGTTTCGTCGTCGTCTTCGAAGACGTTCTGGTTGCGGTTGCCGTCGACGGCGATACGCTCGGCTCTGACGGCGGCATTCGGCTCAAACCGGCCTTCAATCTCCACCAGGACGCCCGCCCGCAGGGTACCCGAGACCGAGGTCCCGGAGTCGATGTAGACCACCGCCATGACTTCCTGATCGAGACGGATGCCGACGTCGATCTCCAGGTAGTCGCCCCCCGCATGAATCCGGTGTACGATCCCCTCGAAGCGCAGGGGTTCGCTCGCCACCGTCCGCTCCCCGAATTCCAGCTCCCGAATCCGCCAGAGGCCGCCGTCCTCCGACGCCCGGACTCGGACGGGCATCCCTTGAGACAGCCCCGAGAGGGCCACCGGCGCGCGGTTGCCCGAGGCCCGAATAACGGATTCGGACTCGACCAGGAAATCGATCCCGCCGACCCGGACAAGATTGCCCGAGATCAGCTCCACGCGCCCCTCCAGTTCGAGATCGTCGCGATTCTCCACATGGATGCGGCGGGCCATGATCCGACCCCTCGAGGTAAAGAAACCGCCGACTTGGATGAAGTCCCCCAGGGCGAGGTCGTTGCGTTCGGAGCGAAAGCCACGGCCCTGAACGACCTCCGTCCAAGCGGTCACCTGCACGTCGATCTGCGATTGGTTGACCCGGACGGTCAGTTGGACCACGTTCTCGTCGGAATCTCGGGAAACGACGAAGACCGGCCCCCGAAAGTGGATGTCCCGGCCTCGACCTTCCTCCGGCTCGGCGGACCCGGTCGCCGCAAGAGCGACTATCGCCGCCAGTGTCGTGAGTGTCCGATACGCGATCCGCATTTGCTTTCTCCTCAGGGCAATTCCCGTACCAGCGCGCCGGTTTCCGGCGCCCGTCGAGCGAAGACCCCAGTATTCAACACTTCGCCCTGGGTCGTCCATATTCCCGGAGGGCGACGGGAGTCCGCGTCCCGGGTCGAAGCGACACACCCGCGGGTTGATGGGACACGCGGCCGTTCCTCGTTTCGAGGCTTCGGAGGTTCGGGTCTTGCGTTCCTCGCGCCGCGTTCCTCGCTCTCGGGGGTTCCAGGTCGCGGAGCGTGCGACGTCGCCCGGTTCGGTGGTACCCGCCGGCTATTCTGTACCGGGCGCCGCGCGTCGAAGATTCTCGAACCCTCGCAACCCTTCGAAACCCCGAAACCCCGGAACCCGGAACGCGCCCCGTCACTCCGGGGAGTCCAGGTCGATGCCCAGCCGCCGGGCCTTGCGATAGAGGGTTTTGCGCTCGATGCCGAGCCGGCGGGCGGCCTCGGCCTTGTTGCCCCCGGTTCCCTTGAGAACCTCGACGATCTTCTCCCGCTCCACCAGTCCCAGCTCGTTGAGATCCGAACCGGCCTCCGATTCCCTTTCGACGAGAAACTCCAGGTCCTCCGGGACGATGGAGGTGCCGGTCTTGAAAACCGCCACCCGCTCGATGACGTTCTCCAACTCCCGGACGTTCCCGGGCCAGGGGTAGGTCTGAAGACGGGCCACGGAGTCATCGGTCATCCGAACGGGCCGCCGCAGCCGCTCCGACACCCTCCGCAGGAAATGGGCCGCCAGCCGGGGGATGTCCTCCCGGCGCTCCCGCAGGGGCGGCACCGTCAGCTGCACCACTCCGAGTCGATAGTAGAGATCCCGGCGAAACCTGGAGTCGCTCATAAGCTGCCGGGGATCCCGGTTGCTGGCGGCCACGATGCGGACGTCGACGCGGATCACCTGGCGCCCCCCCACGGGTCGAACCTCCCCCTCCTGGAGGGCGCGCAGAAGCTTCACCTGGAAGCCCGGGCTCGTCTCGGTGATCTCGTCCAGGAACAGGGTTCCTCCCTGGGCCTGTTCGAAGAGTCCCTTGCCCGCGGAGACGGCGCCGGTGAAAGCGCCTCGCTCGTGGCCGAAAAGCTCCGATTCCAGAAGGGTTTCCGTCAGGGCGCCGCAGTTGACCGGTACGAAGGGGCGATGGCGACGGGGAGAGAACTCGTGCAGGCTGCGAGCCACCAGCTCCTTGCCGGTTCCGGTTTCTCCCGTGATCAGTACCGGAGAGTCGCTGCGGGCGGCGAGGGCGATCTTCTTGTACAGCTGCACCATCGGGGGCGAGTTGCCGATGAGCATGCTGGGACGCGGTTCCTCCCGGTCCGCCGCCGGTTCGGCGGGAGGCTCGGCCGACTCCAGGGCGCGCTTCACCAGCGAGAGGAGGTCCTGGATCTTGAAGGGCTTGGCCAGGTAGTCGAAGGCCCCCTCCCGAATCGCCTCGACCGCCGTCTCGACACTGCCCTGGGCGGTGAACATGACAACCGGCAAGGGAGAGGCGTTCGCCCGGTTCTCCCGCAGGAGCTCCAAGCCGGTGCCGTCCTGGAGATAGAGATCGCACAGGAGCAGATCGAACTCCTCACCGGAAATCAGCCGGCGGGCCTCGAAGCAGCTGCGGGCCGCGGCGGTCGAGTAACCGGCCGATCGCAGGGCCATCACCACCATCCGGGACGTGGCCGGATCGTCCTCGACAACGAGAATTCTGCGCATACGCCTCTCTGGAGAACTCCCCTAGTGTATCGGCCGGAGCCGTGGCCGTGTCAACGCAAAGTCGCGCCCCCCCGGAACGCAATCAAGGGTCCGTGCCTCGCCGCGTCATTGCGTCGCGGCGTCTTGGCGCCGATCTTCAGGGGGGGTGGGCACCCTCGGCCCGCGGCGTTATCCGTCGCCCCTCGACGAGGCGCCGGCCGCGCGAGGTAGTTCGATGCGGAAGGTGGTTCCTTCGCCGACCCGACTTTTCACGCTGATTCGTCCGCCGTGGCGACGAATCGCCTCCCTCACAAACGCCAGGCCCAGGCCAGAGCCCGGCGGCGAGGATGCGTCTTCCATCCGACCCCGATAGAATTTTTCGAAAATCCGCGGCAGGTCCTCCTCCGGGATGCCAAATCCTTGATCGACCACCTCGACGACGCAGATGGTTTCCCGGCGGGTTCCTCGAATCCCCACCGCCGTGGCGGGCGGGCTGAACTTAATCGCGTTGCCGAGGAGGTTGAGAAAGACGTGGGTGAGCAGATCCGAGTCGGCCTCCACCGGCAGGGGCGGCAGTTGGCTCAGCCCTTCGAGGCGGATCGACCGAGACCGGAACTGCGGCTCCGTCAGAGCGGCCGTCCTTCGAACGATCTCCCCCACATCGAGGGGTGCCGGCCGGAAAGGAGTGGCGCGCGACTCGAGCCGCGAGACCCGGAGGTAGTCCTCCACCAAATGGCTCAGGCGGGCCGTCTCCTCCTGGATGAGGCGGGCCGCGTCCCCGCGATCCGTCTCGTTCAGCACCCCTTGACCCAGCAAGTCGGCGAACCCCTGGATCGAGGTCAACGGGGTTTTCAGCTCGTGGCTGAGGAACGACATGATCTCGTCCCGTTCCCGGGACAGGTTGAGCGCCGTCTCGGTGGCGTCGCCCAGGAGTCGCAGTTTCCATTCAAGGCTGCGTCGGCGGTAGCCGGAGCCCTCCTCCACCGGGGCCACACCGGGACGGGCTTCCCGCAGCAACTCGGAGAGTTCGCCGTAGCGCCGGTTCAGCTGGCGGTTGAGAGTGGAGTAGTGGAGGAACTGGCTGGTCGCGCCGGCGGTGACGACGACCACGGCGGTGGAGACGGCCGGGATCCAGTAGCCGAAAAGAAAGAACAGGCCCAACGGCACGGTTAGACACGCGGCCAGAAGCAGCACGTAGAGGAGGAAGGTGCGGCCCGGCGGCCAGAGGGAGAAGAGGAGCCAGAGCCCGAGAAGGAGCGCGGTCAGGTAGAGGGTCGTTCCCGGCTCGGTGAGAGCGCCGATGAACCGCTCGTTCAGGATGGTGTCGAGGGCGTTGGCGTGAATCTCGATTCCCGGCATCTCGCCGGCTCCCGAGAAGGCCGTCGAAAGGTGGTCCCCCAGGGAGTAGGAGGTGGCGCCAAGGAGCACGATGCGTCCCCGGAGCCGATCGAGTTCGCCGGGGCGGCCCGCGAGAACCGCCGCGGCCGAGACGTAGGGAAACGTTCCCATGCCGCCCCGGCTGTTGATGAGCAGGTGGTCGCTCCCCAGATGAGGCAGCACGCCCAGGGCGTCGATGGCGCCGTCCAAAGGCGCCGACAGGCGGGGAATGGACAGCGCCTCGCCGACCCTCAGGGTTCCGCCCTCGAAACGGATCGCCTCGGCCGGCACTCCGTGCAGGCGCCGGACCAGTTCGACGGCGAAGGCCCAGTGGCGCTCACCGGCGTAGCTCACCGCCAGGGGCAGGGAACGACAGACCCCGTCGGGATCCTTCCCGGCATGGATATGGCCCAGGGAGATGCCGGGATAGTCCCGACCGATCTCCGGCGCCTGCCAGAACAGTTCCAGACTTGCGGACACGACCCGGGAGCCGAGGGCGGAGGCCAGGACCGTACGTTCCGCCTCCCGCAGGGCGGGATACTCGCCCAGGGGACGACTCAGGATCAGATCGACCCCCACGGCGGACGGCTCCGCTCGGAAGACGTTTTCCAGCAGCCGGGAGAGGAGGGCGGGCGACCAAGGCCAGGGACCGACCTCGGTGAGGCTACCGTCGTCGATCGCGACAATGACGATGCGGGGATCGGGCTCCAAAGGCCCCCTCAGACGCAGGGCGAAGTCGAAGGCCAGGGCGTCCATCTCCTCCAAGAAAGCCCAGTGGAGCACGAGCATGAATCCGAGAAGAAGATGAAGGCCAGGGCGTCCATCTCCTCCAAGAAAGCCCAGTGGAGCACGAGCATGAAT
>CAYRCA010000074.1:0-12727 GCA_964422565.1 uncultured Acidobacteriota bacterium
CCCACCGGGACGATCGCGTTCGTGATGGACTGCGACACCACCGGCATCGAACCGGAGTTCTCCCTGGTGAAGATGAAGAAACTGGTGGGAGGGGGCACTCTCAAGATCGTCAACAATACGATTCCGTGGGCACTGCGTCGCCTCGGCTACGACGAGGCCACCATCTCCGGCATCCTGAAATACATCGAAAGTAAGGAGACCATCGAGGGGGCGCCCGGCCTTAAGGCGGAACACCTTCCCATTTTCGACTGCGCCGACCGGCCGGCCAATGGAACGCGGTCGATTCACCATCTCGGGCACATCAAGATGTGCGGGGCCGTCCAACCCTTCCTCTCGGGAGCCATTTCCAAGACCGTCAACCTGCCGAACGAGGCGACGGTGGAGGAGATTATGGACGGTTATATCGAAGCTTGGCGGGCCGGGATGAAGTCGGTTTCCATCTACCGGGACGGCTGTAAGATGGTGCAGCCCCTCTCCAACAAGGAGCGCCAGGCCAAGGCGGTCGGTGGACCCGTCCATCGGAATATGCCCAAGGACCATCCCGCGCATCAGCATGAATTCCGGATCAAGGGATTCAAGGGATTCCTCACCATGGGAATCTATCCCGAGGATGGGGAAATGGGGGAGATCTTCATCAACTTCGCGAAGCAGGGATCGACCTTGCAGGGATTGGCGATGGCTTGGGCCATCGCCATCTCCATGGGGCTTCAGCGGGGAGTCCCTCTGGAGGACTACGTCCGGATGTTCGCCCATATGAGCTTTGAGCCGGCGGGATTCACCGACAATCCCCAGATTCCCTTCGCCAGTTCCATCCCCGACTATGTCGTCCGATTCCTGGCGTCCAAGTACCTCAGCGAAGAGGCGCAGGAGGCATTGGGCATCCACAATGTGAAGCCCAATGGATCGGTTCAGCAAGGCGTACAGGTGCGTTTCTCGGACGCCTCCGCCGGCGAATCGGCGACCCGGCGACTCGTCTCGGACGCCAGAAAGGCCGACTCGCCCACCTGTCTCGCCTGCGGAAACCTGATGCAGCGAAACGGAGCCTGCTACGTCTGCACCGGTTGTGGGAGCACGTCCGGATGCAGTTGACGGTTGGCGGACCGCCGACCAGCGCGTCCGGGTTCACGGGGGTCGGTTGTCCTCCGGGAGGGTTGGTGAGGGGTCGCCGCCATCGCGGCCCATCCGCTCGGCGGTCGCCGTTTACACGTCGAGGATCACGTGGCACCGCCACCCCTGCGGAGTTTTCCTCACCTCGAACCGATGGAGGGTGACCGCCTTGACGTCCACCTGCTGCCGATGACGCTCGGGATCCAGAATCTCTCCCACCAACTCACCGTCGAGACGGTACCCCGCCTCCCCCGCCTCCGCTTTCAGACTCCGGGGCCGCAGGAGGAGGCCCTCCGCGTCCTTGAAGTAGATCAACTCCTGCAGGAAGTCGAACAGCAGCAGGTCCACCGCCGGGTTTTCCAGCCGAAGGCCGCGGCTCGTCTCCGCCCGAACCGCCTCCGGGTCGTCGACCATCGTGTTGAGCAGAGCGTCGCCGGCTGCGCCGAACAGTTCCTCCAGGGATCGGCCCGACGCCTCAAACGCGACATCGGCGGTATGGTCCAGAAAACGGTAGGGCATGGGTACGACTCGGGCGGTCAGCCCTTCACGTTCCCGATGGGGACAAACCTCGCGACCGGCCGGCTCAGGCCGGCCGCCGTGGTGGCCTCGACGACATCGTCAATATTCTTGTAGGCGCCTCCGGCCTCCTCGGCCAGTCCCTTGAGCGATGCGGTCCGGATGTAGATTCCGCGGTGTTCAAGCTCCCGCAAGAGTTTGTCTCCGCGCCAAGTCTTGCGCGCCTTGGTCCGACTCATGGAACGACCGCTGCCGTGCGCGGTGCTGAAGAAGGCCTGTTCCCCCCCTCGGTCGCCGATCAACAGATAGGATCCGGTCTCCATGCTGCCGCCGATGATCACGGGCTGTCCGATATCCGAGTATCGTCGTGGAATATCCTCCATGCCCGGGGCGAAGGCCCGGGTGGCGCCCTTTCGATGCACCAGCAGGGGGCGGGTCTCGCCGTTGACCCGATGGTTCTCCAATTTGGCCGTGTTGTGGGAGACGTCGTAGATCATGGACATGTCGAGATCCTCGGCTCTCCTGCCGAACACCTTGGAGAAGGCGCGGCGAACGTGGTGCAGGATGATCTGACGGTTGGCGAAGGCCATGTTGATCCCACACCGCATGGCGGAGAAGTAGTCCCGGCCCTCGGGGGAGTCCAGCGGAGCGCATGCCAGTTCGCGATCGCGCATCTGGATTCCGTACTTCGATTCCATGACTCCGAGAAAGCGCTGCAGATAATCGGTGGCGACCTGATGGCCGAATCCTCGACTCCCGCAATGGAACATTACGACAATCTGGTTGGCCCGATCCAGGCCGAAGCGTCGGGCGAGTTCGTCGTCGTATACGTGCTCGGGGCGAACCACCTGAACCTCCAGGTAATGGTTCCCCGAACCCAGCGTTCCCACTTGGCTGAAGCCGCGATCAACCGCCCTGGCGCTGATTTTGGCAGGGTCGGCGTCCGTCAGGCCACCGCCCTCCTCGGTCATCTCGAGATCCTCGTCCCAACCGAATCCCCGCTTCACACACCACGGAGAGCCCTGTTCAATGATCTCGAAGAACTCCTTCCTCGAAACCTTAAGCGCGCCTCGACTGCCCACACCCGCAGGCACCATCCGGAACAGAGTGTCCACCAGTTCCCGAATACGGGGCTGAACCTCTTCCTGGGTCAGATTAGTGCGGACCAGCCGCATCCCACAGTTGATATCGAAACCGATCCCTCCGGGCGAAATGACGCCACCCTGGGCGGGATCAGTCGCGGCCACGCCGCCGATCGGGAATCCATATCCCGAGTGGCCGTCGGGCATGCAATAGGCCTGCCCGACAATGCCGGGCAAGGTCGCCACATTGCCGAGCTGGTCGAATACGGCGTCATCCATAGACGATAGGAGCGGCTCCGTACCGATGACGCGAGCCGGAACCCGCATCCCCTCTCTGAAGGAGGTGGGCAGTTCCCACATGGTCTCGGTCTTGCGGATCGCAAGGCTGGGAATCGCCATGGTGTTACTCCTTTCGGGCGGCTAAAACGTCAGGAGGAATCCTCCCGACAGTTCCGTGGCGGTCACGCTGCCGTCCTCAACTCCGCGAATCCTGACTCGGCGCATGTCCAGGCGTAACCCGGCAGGCCCGAAAAGCTCCCGGAACTTGACGCCGAAGCCCCAGTTGGTAAGGAAAGAGAATCCCGTATCCGGAAAGGAACTGCCGAAACGACGCATCAATCCGATTCCCAGCGCGACATTGGGCACGATCCGATCCACTGGAAGATTGACCACGATGTTGCCCGTGTAGTACAGGGAGTCTTCCCCGCCGTCGCCGCCGCTCGGGGCCAGCAGATCGTTCCCGTAGACCAGATTGTGCTCGAGGCCCAGAATCAGCAGGTAGTCCTTTTCGTAGCGGACGCCGAACAGGCCGTATCGGTCAAAATCGACCGTTTCGCCGTCGCCCCTCAGCTTTCCAGTCGGCGCCAGACCAGCGACAAGAGACAGCTCGGAGGCAACCGCCGAAACGGTGAGACACCCCATCAACGGCAAGCAGAACAACAACCGCTTCATCATAAGGAGACTCCATGAATCTCTAGAAATCTTCGGAACTCGTCGATTTCGGCGAACCTTCTGAAGGCGGGCTCCCCCCGCAATCGCTTCTCATCATTGAAACCCAGAGAAAAGGCGCGGCCCAGATACCGAAGCGCCAGCTCGAGATTGCCCAACTCGGCAAACACCCGAGCCATCTCGTAATACTTCTCGGGCGGGAGTTCCCCCTCCACCGTGTAGTTGAGCTCGAGAAAACGTCCGCCCTCCAGAACTCCGGGGTCCAGGTCCAGGGCTTTCCGGTAGGCAGCCATGGCCTCTTCGGATCGGTTGGACTGTATCAGTGTGTACCCATAGTTGAGGTAGAAGCTGGGGACGCCCGGTTCGAGCCGGATCGCCCGGGCGAAAGACCGCTCCGCCGACCTCAGGTCTCGATCCGCCAAGTCGATGATTCCCTTGGTGTTGTGGGCGTAGGCGTAGTCCCTCTTGAGGCCGATGGCGCGATTCACGGATTGGCGCGCCTGGTAATACATTTGCAGGCGAACGTAGGTGATCGCCAGCTTATTGAAGGTCAGCTCGTGGTAGGGATTCAAGTCGCTTGCCTCCAGATACTTGAGCATCGCCAAGTGCTCCTTCCCTTCCTGAAGCAGTTGATCTCCCTCGGCCACGAGACGGATGGCCTGCACCTCATGCTCGCGGGGGACAGGAAGCTTCTTGATCGTCCTCGGGCCGCAGCCGATCAGGGGAGGCAGAAGGAACGCCAGCATGACCGCCATTTTCAGGTTCATGCTGATTCTAGTGTAGCACGCCCTTCCAGGCGGTTTACTCTTGACCAAAACCTGCTAGAATTTCCCTGAACGAAGGAAACCAATGGCGCAGTCGACTGAAGTTCAAGATTTCGAAGAGACGGTAGAGAAGATTCTCAGGGTCATCATCGACGAGTGGTACGAGAAGGTTTCAGGCTTCTACGTGACGGCCGAGCAGATCGCCGAAACCGGTGTTTCCGATCGCCAGGAGGAGTTGAAGCGCTTTCACGACGAGACGGGTCATCGCATCAAGTTCAGTAAGGACGAGCTGGATTTCACCTATGGGCTGCGTTCTTACGTGGACGGCGACGGGTACCGAATCGAAGTCAGCGTCAACAACAAGGTTGAGAACTTCGACATCGACGAGTTCCGGGAGCGCCTCTCGGATCACTATCTCAACGCGGGGCACGAGATCGTCCCCACACCCGTCGAGTTGAAGAGTCGCTCCTGTACCTACGGCGAGATCTTCGACCTCGGCGCCAAGTTCGGAGAGGCTCTGAGGCTGGAGGTTCGAGAGGGAAGAGCGGACATCATGCGCCTCTCGTTCCGCCTGAATCCCAAGCTGATCGTGAAGCTCTTGTCCCACCCCCTGGCCTCCAAGCAGCTGGTGGAGAACTTCTGCGTGACCCCGTTTCGCAGCATCTTCGCCTCCGTCTATCGGCGGGGAAACTAACGGAACGTCCAGCCCACGGATAGACGACGACCGTCGAAACCGCAGCCGACTCCGAGGCGGATCTCGTCTCCGACGGTGCGAGGCAATCTCTCGCTCCGTGCCACTGCGGAGTGTGTACCCCGTCGATCCTGGAATTCGGCGGGTCGATGGTACAGGATGAGTGGGAACGAGGTGCTCCAGCTTGCGGCGCGGCTCCGGGAGTCGCCCTCGACCCTGGTTTTTACCGGGGCTGGAATTTCGACCGGCTCCGGCATCCCCGACTTCCGCGGACCCAGCGGCCTGTGGAAGCAATGGAAGCCCGTCTACTACCAGGACTTCGTCTCGTCCCATCGGGCGAGGGTGCGGCATTGGGAGTTCAAGCTCGCCGGCTGGAAGGGCTTTCGTGACGCGCGGCCCAACCCGGCGCACCTCGCCCTGGTCGAGCTGGAGCGTCAAGGGCGTCTCGACCTGGTGGTGACGCAGAACATCGACGGTCTCCACCAATCCGCCGGCCAGTCGGCGGATCGCCTGATCGAGCTTCATGGAACCAACCTCAAGATCGAGTGCGTCTCCTGCCGGCGGTTGTCCGACCCCGACCCGGTTTACCGGGAGTTCGCCGAAACCCGGGAGCCCCCCCGGTGCCCGAGCTGTGACGGATTTCTCAAACCGGCCACCGTCTCCTTCGGCCAGGAAATGCCCATGGATAGGGTGGAGCGCGCTTTATCCGCCGCCCGCCGGGCCGCGCTGGCCGTGTCGATCGGTTCCAGCCTGGAGGTTGAACCGGCCGCCTCGGTACCCATGACGGCCCAACGGTCCGGCGCCTTCTACGTCATCATAAATCTCGGGAGAACGGCCCACGACGCGGTTGCCGACCTGCGGATTGAGGCCGATGCCTCCACGTTCTTGCCCGGCGTGGTCGCAGCGCTTTAGTTTTAGCCCAGCCGAGTCCCTCCCGCTCGCCGCTGAGGCACGGAGAACGCCGAGAGGCCTTAGTTTAGGAAAGGCGGTCACCTCGGAGGCTCTCTTCCCATTTCGCAAGGAAACTCGGTACGAAGGGCGCGAAGGATTCCCCTCGGGAGGAGGCTTCAACTCCGGCCTCAGTGGATCGACGCCGGGCGGACCTTGGCGGCGAACTCGATGACACGCCTCATGTAACGGTCGCTGTCCACCATGTGGATGTCGATGTGTCCAGCCCCTTCGACCCTCCAGAACTCCTTCGGGCCCGTCAGGCTCGTGTAAAGCTTCTGTCCCTGCCGCAGGGGAACGGTTCGATCCCGATCCCCGTGTACGACAAGTACCGGAAAGGGATGGCCCCTCAGATGCCCGACCGTGTCGAAGCGATAGCGGGAAAAGGGTCTGAAGAGACGGAACTGGGGATACTCCTCCAGCAGCGACGCCTTGCTGGGGAAGGTGGTTTCCAGAATCAGTCCGCTCGGTGGATGTCTGGCGGCGGCGAACGCGGCGACGCTGCCGCCCAGGGAACGCCCCCAGTAAAGGAGGGGTACTCCATACCTCTTGAAGTTGGCGTCGAAATAGAGCACCGTGCTCAGGGCGTCCTGGTAAATCCCCTCCTCCGAGGGAGACCCCGTGCTCCACCCGTAGCCCCGGTAATCCACGGCGAGAACCTGGAGTCCCCAGCGATGAAACATGGCGAGGATCTCGCTGAGAACACCCAGGTTGCCTCCGCTGCCGTGGAAGTAGAGGACGGAGGCGACCGGAGATTCGGGACACAGATGCCAGGCCGACAGCCGGGATCCGTCCGGGGTATCGATGAAACACTGCTCGTAGTCCACCCCGAGATCGGAGGGTGTGCGCAGGACATCCCTCGAGGGGCGGAATACATACAGCTTCTCGAGGCGGGGAACCGTGTACCAGAGAATCATCAGAAGGGTTGACAATGCGCCGACCAGCAACCCCGCCGCGAGACCCGCAAGGAACCACATCGAGAGGGGATCTTAACACGGGCGGCACGGCCGCGGGTCGTTCGCTCCCCGCTCCCGCGCCGACGACCGGATTCAAATGTCGAGATGACTCCGCACAGCCTCGACGCCCTGGGCCAGCTCGGCCCGCAAACCGACCTTGCGGGCCGCCTCGACACACTCGGGATTGTCGTCGAAAAAGAGGATGCTTTCGGGAGGCAGCGCCAGATCCCGGAGAACGTAGTCGAATACCTCCCGGTCCGGCTTGATCAGACCGATCTCATGCGAAAGGTAGCATCGGTCGAAGAAACGGCGGAAGCCGAATTCGTCCCTGATCTTCGGCCAGTGGATCTCGTTGTTGTTGCTGAGGCAGGCCAACTGGTAATGGGAACGCAGTTCGTCCAGCAGTTCGTGGGCCCCCGGCAGGGGTCCGCGATCCCAGCCCGTGAAACGATCCAGGAACTCCTCGGCCGGAACCGCGAGTCCCAACTCATTCACCGCTCCCGCGGCAAACTCCGTGCCCGAGCATTTCCCCGCCTCGAAACGCCTGACCCAGGGGGAGTTCAACCAGAATCTTCGGGCTTCCTCCCGACTCAGCCGCCCGTCCGTCAACTCGAGAAGGCCCGCGGAGCCCTCCCACCGAACCAGAACACCCCCCAGGTCGAACAGGAGGACCGCAATCCCGTTCAGTCGTCGCCGCGGGGTCCCCTCCAGAAGTCGCTCATCCCCGTAACCCAAGACCCAACTCCTCCCGACAATAGCGAATCGACCGTTCCAGCTCGCTCTTCTGATAGGCGGCCTCGGCTTCCCGCCTCGCCTCCCCCTCCGGAAACCGGGCCACATCCCTCGCCGTGCCCCGCTTGGCCAGCGACAGGAAACGCGCAAACGTCGCCGCGGGCACATCGCGGTAGCCCTCCCAGAAGTCGGGTCGGAGGTAGGGAAACTCGCGGTTGAATCCCGATATGATTTCCAACTGCACGGGAACGCCCGGACAGAGGAGGCGAAAGCGCCTGAAGTACTCATGGTTGTCGACCAACCCCTCGCCCACGGCGGTCCACTGCACCGCCGCGCCCTCCTCGGTCTCCCAGACGACGGAGTCCCGAATCCCCGTCGTGACCGCGTAGGGCCCCAGGACCTCCAGGTTCTCCAGCGGGTCCTCAAGGGCCCAGGTGGCATTACCCGAATCCAGAGTGGCGCCGACGAACTCTGGTCCGGCCGCTTCGATCAACCCCACCAACTCACGAGCCTGCATGTCGCCCGCATGATTCTCCACCGCCACCTTGACGCCGGTGTCCAACGCCAGATTCCGAACTTTTCTGAGAACTCGCACCATGTTGGCGATATGAACCTGGATCCCGCCCCCCCGGCGGCGGTCGTCCATGTTGCCCAGGTAGCAGCGCGCAACCCCGGAACCCAGGAGGGAGGCGATTCGAATCGTCAGAGCGAGATGTTCCTCGGCGGTGCCGAACCGATCGCTGAACGTCCCCGAGGAGGGGCAAACACTGCCGGTCCCGACCTGGATCTCGATCGTCCGGGACTCCGCCTGCGCCCCGAGTTCCTGGAGATAGCCAGCGTCGTGACTCCGATAGACATCCAGATCCGAGAAGAGCACGGTGTCCAGCGCCAGTTGGGAGGCATATTCCAGAAGTTGCTCGGCCTTCCACCCGAGGGCCCGGATTGAGAAGTTGTCGAAACCAAGCTTTACCGAACGCTCCCCCGGGGATCCGAGCGCCCGGGCGAAGACTCCCGCGCCGACGACCCCCACGCTCCTCAGAAAATCGCGCCTGGCCCAGCCAGCCTTCGCGTCCACCATCCGGTTCGCGGCCATCCCCACCTCCCGCTCAACCTTACCCCAACAGTCGGCGAATGTGAATCGAGCGAGGTCAGTGGGTCAGTGGCTCGGTCACTACCCGGCGCTCTCCTCATACTGGTCCTTAATCCGGTCCAGGACGTCGGAGTCCGCCAGAGTCGTGGTGTCGCTCAGGATGCGCCCCTCGGCGATGTCCCGCAGCAGGCGCCGCATGATCTTCCCGCTTCGGGTCTTGGGGAGTTCGTGCGTCAGAAAGAGCTTCTCCGGACGGGCTATCGGTCCGATCTTCTCGGCCACATGCCGGCGCAACTCCTCGATCAGCTTCTTGTCTCCCTCCACGTTGTCCACAAGCGTCGTGAAGGCGGCGATCGCCTGCCCCTTTATGGGGTGTGAGATGCCGATGACGGCCGCTTCAGCCACGGCGGGATGACTGACCAATGCGCTCTCGACTTCCATGGTGCCGATCCGGTGACCCGCCACATTCAGAACATCGTCCACGCGACCGAGAACCCAGAAATAGCCACCCTCATCCCGCTTGGCGCTGTCGCCGGTGAAATAGACACCCGGGAACCGGCTCCAATAGGTTTCGCGCCAACGGTCGGGGTCTCCCCAAATCGTTCTCGCCATTGCCGGCCAGGGTTTCCTCAGCACGAGGTACCCTCCGCCTCCGAGCGGTACGGAATTCCCCTCCTCGTCCACGACGTCGGCCTCGACGCCCGGGAAAGGGATCGTCGCCGAGCCGGGCTTGGTCTCGGTTATCCCCGGCAGGGGTGTGATCATCGTCATCCCGGTCTGCCACCAGGTATCCACGATGGGAGTCCGATCCAGACCGATGTGTTTGCGGTACCAGATCCACGCCTCCGGGTTGATCGGCTCTCCGACCGTCCCCAACAGGCGAAGCGAACCCAGATCGTAGCCCTCCGGATGACTCTCGCCCCAGGCCATGAACGAACGGATGGCCGTCGGAGCGGTATACAGAATGTTCACCTGGTTGCGTTCGACAATCTGCCAAAGGCGCCCCCTGTTGGGATGGTTTGGAGCGCCCTCGTACATGAGCGTGGTGGCGCCGTTGGAAAGGGGGCCGTACACGATATAGCTATGCCCGGTGACCCATCCGATATCGGCGGCACACCAATAGGTATCGTTGTCCTTCAGGTCGAACACGTAACGCGTCGTCGCGTGGACCCCCACCAGGTAACCGGCCGTCGTGTGGAGCAACCCCTTGGGCTTGCCCGTCGTACCCGAAGTGTAAAGGATGTACAGAGGGTGTTCGCTGTCCAGTTCCTCCGGTTCGACGACGGCGTTGCCGCTCCGGTCCATCTCGCGGTGCCACCAGTGGTCCCGGTATCCCTCCAGATCCACGTCGCGGGCGTCGACGGCATGGTTGACCACCAGAACCTTCTCCACTGTAGGGCAGTCCTTCAAAGCGGCGTCGGCATTCTCCTTGAGGGGCACCCGGTTCCCGCGGCGCCAGGCGCCGTCGGCGGTGATCAGGAGTTTGGCCCCGCAGTCGTTGATCCGGTCTCGCAGTGCATCCGGGCTGAAACCTCCGAAGACCACCGTGTGGGGCGCGCCGATTCGAGCGCAGGCCAACATGGAAACCGCCAATTCGGGGATCATCCCCAGGTAAATTGCCACCCGGTCTCCGCGGCCGACCCCCAGGCGTTTGAGTGCGGCGGCGCAGCGGTTCACCTCCCGGTAGAGATCCTGATAGGTGAGCACCCTGCGGTCGTGAACCGGTTCCCCCTCCCAGATGATGGCGGCTTTGTTCTTCCGCCAAGTCTTGAGGTGTCGGTCGACACAGTTGTAGCACACGTTGGTGGTCGCGCCGACAAACCATTTGGCGTCGGGAGGGTCCCATTCAAGTACCCGATCCCATGGACGAAACCAGTCGACCGCCTCGGCCATTTCCGCCCAGAACCCCTCCAGATCAGAATTCGCCCGCCCGTATATCCCGGGATCGTTCCAATGCGCCGCCGCCCGGAACTCCTCGCTGGGCTTGAACCGGCGATCTTCCTTCAACAGCGCCTCGATCATGCCTACCTGGTCCACCATGGAATCACTCCTCTATTCTTTTCCCGCCAAGCCGAGATCCTCCGCCACCCCGGCCATGGCGTTGATTACAAACCGGATATGTTCATTCAGGTCCACTCCGAGCTCCTCGGCGCCGCGGAGGATGTCCCCGCGATTCACGGAGCGAGCGAAGGCTTTGTCCTTCAGCCGCTTTCGGACCGACTGGACGGGAAGTTCCGCCACCCTCCGATCGGGCCGGACCAAGGTGGCCGCGGTGATGAAGCCACACAGCTCGTCGACGGCAAAAAGAACCCTGTCCATCGCCGTGAGACGCGGCACCCCGGAATACTCGGCATGCGCCCTGATTGCATGGACCACGTCGGCGGGATAACCCAAACCCACAAGAATTTCCGCACCTTTCGTCGGATGCTCGTCGGGAAACCGCTCGTAGTCGAAATCATGGAGAAGCCCGACAAGGCCCCACTTCTCCTCGTCCTCGCCCAGTTCGACGGCATAGGCTCGCATCGCCGCCTCAACGGCGAGAGCGTGACGAATCAGGTTTTGGTTGCCCGTATGCTGATTCAGCACCGTCCAAGCGTCTTCTCGGGTCCGGTTCATCGGGCCGGCTTCCATGATTTCAGACTCGTTGACGTATAATCCCGGTGCCGGCGGAGCACCGTCTCCCGGGGACGAGGGAGTCAAGTCAAAGGCAAATATTAACACGACAGCCGGCTGGCGGCACACTATGCGAAGGGTCAAGATTCTAGCAACACTCGGGCCCAGCAGCTGCGGGCCGGAAACCATTCGCCGACTGATCGAGGAGGGCGCCGACGCTTTCCGCCTCAACTTCGCCCATGGCGACCATGCCAGCCACGGTGAATGGATCGCGCGAGTGAGAAGCGAGGCGGAGCGGTGCGGCAAACCGGTGGCGATCCTTCAGGACCTGGCCGGAGTCAAGATCCGCACCGGTTCCCTGGTGGACGGCGGCCCGGTTGAGCTGGTGGAGGGTGCCCGATTTGCCCTCACCATCCGCCGGGAGGCGGGAACCGCCGAACGAGTCTCCACCACTTACCCGCACTTGACCCGGGACGTTCGGGCCGGCGACCGTATTCTCCTGTCCGACGGCCTCATCGAACTGGAGGCGGTGGAGATCGCCGAGGCTGAGGTCCGATGCAAGGTTCTCACTGGAGGAAGCCTGGCCGAGAATCAGGGGGTCAACCTGCCGGGCACTGCGATCAGCGCCCCCTCGCTTACCCGGAAGGATCTCCGTGATCTGCGGTTCGGCCTGGGCCAGGGCGTGGACTACATCGCCCTCTCCTTCGTCCGAAGCCCCGACGACATCGTCGCTCTGCGAAAGGAGGTCGAGGGGACGGGGGCCGCGACTCCCGTCATCGCCAAGATCGAGAAACCTGAGGCCGTGGAGTGCCTGGACGAGATTCTGGAGGTTTCGGATGGGATCATGCTGGCCCGCGGCGACCTGGGCGTGGAGATTCCTCCGGAGCAGGTCCCGGTGGTTCAGAAGAGGGCGGTTCGGAAGGCCCGGCGGCGGCGGCGGATATGCATCATCGCGACTCAGATGCTCGATTCCATGATCTCGAAGCCCCTGCCGACCCGGGCGGAGGCGTCCGACGTGGCCAACGCGGTTTTCGACAGCGCCGACACCCTGATGCTTTCGGGCGAGACGGCTGTCGGCAAGTATCCGGTGGCGGCGGTCAAGATCATGCAGCGAATCATCGAGCAGGCGGAGTTGGTTTCGCCCGAGTTTCAGCGTCCCTTCGAACAGAGCTCCGGGAGCCTGGAGGTGGCGCAGGCCGTGTGCGAGGCCGCCGGTTACACGGCGGACAAGGTTTCGGCCCGGGCCATCACGGCTTTTTCCCAGAGCGGTTTCACCGCCA
>CAYRCA010000075.1:0-5107 GCA_964422565.1 uncultured Acidobacteriota bacterium
GCCCCTATCCGGGCCACACGGGAAGTGCTCTGGATCTTCCCTCGAAGACATTGAAGGCGGGGGTTCACGGAGTCCCGGGAGGCGAAAACATGATCCTGTATCCGGATGGTTCCACGCGGTACTTCACGGTCAGGGAAGCCGCGCGACTGCAAACGTTTCCAGACAGTTGGCAGTTTATGGGCTCCTGGTCGGAAAACATGCGTCAACTGGGGAATGCCGTGCCCGTCCGTCTCGCCAGAATCGTCGCCTCGAGCGTGGCGCGAAGGCTCTTGGAGCATGGTTGAGCCGTGGAGGAGTACAATCCACTTGACTACGAGAACCTGACAAGGAATCTGGTGCGCGAACTGCTGCGGCGGGGTCCTTTCCCGCTTCCCCTTGAAAAGGCTTTTCACGGTTCCGGGGTTTACGCGTTCTTCTATGACGGCGACTTCCCGCACTACCGAGAGATCCGCAGCCCCGATGCCACGTTTCCGATTTACGTTGGGAAGGCGGTCCCCGGAGGGGCGCGGAAGGGCAGACGCACGACGAGGCCAAGCCGCTCTCTTTACCGTCGCCTCTGCGAGCACGTTGAGTCCATCGACCAAGCCGAAAACCTAAGCATCCAGGATTTCTCTTGTCGGTACCTTGTAGTCACGCCGCTTTGGATCACCATGGCGGAGCGATTCCTCATCGAGTATTTTCAGTCCATCTGGAACGTTTGTATTGAGGGCTTTGGCCTGCACGATCCGGGAAGGGGGCGGCATCAAGGGGAGGTTCCTTGGTGGGACACGCTCCATCCGGGACGACCGTGGGCGGCGAGGCTGCGGCAGACCCGGACCGGGCGGGACCCGATCGACCGCCTCCAAGCCTTCCTGAGGGAGAACCCGCCGAAAAGGGGCGAGCTCCCTTAAAGGCGTAATCGCCAGCCGAGGTTTTTCGCCTACGGCAGAAAGCCCCGTAGGACCGTCGCGATCGTTTCCGGCTTCAGCGTCTGGCACTCCCAGACCACGAGCACGTCCCAGCCCCGAACCCGCAGGGCGGCCTGGTGCTCCCTGTCTCGGGCGGCGTTGCCGTTGAGCTTTTCGGTCCAGAACTCGACTCGACTCTTCGGCAGGCGCGCGCGCTTGCATCCCGGGTGGCGGTGCCAGAAGCAGCCGTGCACGAAGATCACTTTTCGCCGACCCCGGAACACGATATCCGGCTTGCCCGGAAGCTCGGCGACGTGCAAGTGGTACCGGAAACCGCTGGCGTGGAGAAAGCGGCGGACGCGCCACTCGGGGGACGTGTCCTTTCCGCGCACCCGGGACATCACCCGACTGCGCGCCTCGGCGCTGATGGTGTCCACCACCCCACCATCATACAATCCGGACCGGCGGCCGAAACACCCTCGGGGCCTTGAATCCCGACGACGGGACGCGGAGACTGTCCCTTTCGTTCCGGAAAGGCCGGTGGGCCGGTCGGACGCCGCGTCAAACGCGCCGGATTCGGTCGCGCCGCAAAGCGAAACGTCGAGTCGAAGGGAAGACATTCCATGCGCGGGAAGCAACGAATTGGAGGGTTTCGGCGATACTCGCCTTCTGGACCGCGGGAGCCGCCTTGGCGACGGCCGAAGAGGCGGAGCGCAAGGCGGACGAAGGGCTGTCCCTGCAGCCGACGCGCGTGCTGGAGTTTAACGCGCGGGAGGCGACCGTGTGGGTCTACGAACTCTGGGCATCGCCCACTGGCACGAGAGATGCAAGAGAACCCCCGGGACGGCGCTCATCGAGAGGAGGAACGTGTGGCTCAGCACAGGATCGCATGGTTGCCGGGAGACGGGGTTGGCCCGGAGGTGCTGGAGGCGGCTCGGTTGGTTCTGGACGTTTTGAAGTTCAAGGCCGAGTATCTATGCGGGGATATCGGCTGGGAGTTCTGGCGCAGCGAGGGTGACGCGCTGCCCGGCAGAACGATCGAACTTTTGGCCCGGGTGGATGCCGCCCTTTTCGGGGCCATCACCTCCAAGCCCGCCCGGGCCGCCGAGTCGGAGCTCTCTCCGGAGCAGCAGGGCACGGGGCTGCTCTATCGCTCCCCCATCGTCCGAATGCGGCAGCTGTTCGATCTGTACGTCTGTCTGCGGCCGTGCCGCGCCTATCCCGAAAACGCCCTCAACTACCGAGAGGGCATCGATCTGGTGGTGTTCCGCGAGAACACCGAGGACCTCTACTCCGGCGTCGAGTTCAGCCCCGTTCCCTTGGGTGTCGCCCAGCGCCTTTGCCAGTTATCCAAGGCTTTCTGCGCTTTCAAGGATCTCGCGCCCGACGAGTACGCGATTTCCTGCAAGATCAATACGCGGAAAGGTTCCGAGCGGATCGTCCGGGCGGCTTTCGAGTACGCCCGCAGGAACGGCAGGAAGCGGGTGACGGTTGTCCACAAGGCGAATGTGGTCCGGGCATCGGACGGCCTCTTTCTGGAGGCGGCTGACCATGTGGCGCGGGATTTCCCCGACATCGTCATGGACGACGCCAACATCGACGCCATGACCATGTGGCTGCTCAAGAATCCCCTCAGCTACGAGGTCCTCGTGGCGCCCAACCTGTACGGGGACATCATTTCGGACCTCTGCGCCCAGATGGTCGGCGGCCTGGGCTTCGCCTGCTCGGGCAACATCGGCCAACGCCTCGCCGTCTTCGAGCCCACCCACGGATCGGCCCCCAAGTATGCCGGTCTGTACAAGGTGAATCCGCTGGCCACCATCCTGGCGGCCCGCATGATGCTGGAGTGGCTCGGGGAGGGGGAGAAGGCGCGGCGGCTGGATCGCGCCGTTGAGGCGGTGATCCGGGAGGGCCGGGTGCGCACCTACGACATGGGGGGGTCCGCGACGACTCTGGAGATGGCGGAGGCGGTGGCCGGCAAGCTGTGACCGCCGCGCGGGCGGGCCAACGGCGATGACGAGGGGCGGAGGGGAATTGAAACCATGGGCATGACGGTGGCCGAGAAGATACTGTCCCGGTCCGGTGGGGAAGGCCGGGTGTCGGCGGGAGATATCGTCGAACCCCGGGTCGACGTGGCCCTGTCTCACGAGAACGCGGCCCTGGTGATCAATCAGTTTCAGGAGATCTTTCGGGGCACCGATCGGCGGCCCACGCTCTGGGATCCGCGACGGGTCGTCATCGTATTCGACCATCGGGTTCCCGCCGAGAGCGCCAAGACGGCGACCAACCAGAAAAGGGTCCGGAATTTCGTCTCCGAGCAGGGGATCCCCGCCTTCCACGACATTCGCGGGGATGAGGGGGGAATCTGTCACCAGGTGCTGGCCGAGAACGGCTACGTCCGACCGGGGCAGGTCGTGGTGGGAACCGACAGCCACACCACCACTCACGGCGCCCTGGGCGCCTTCGCCTTCGGTGTCGGGGCGACCGAGATGGCCGCCGTCTGGGCCTTGGGGCGCGTCCTGAATGTGGAGGTGCCGGCCACGATCCAGATCATCGTCCAGGGAAGATTCGGGCCCTGGGTCGGACCCAAGGACCTGGCCCTTCATCTCGTGGGGCGATTGACGGCGGAGGGCGGCAGCTTCCGGGTGCTGGAGTTTCACGGTGCAACGGTTCGCGAGATGCCGACCTCGGGCCGACTCGTGCTCTGCAACATGGCGGTGGAGGCGGGCGCCACCTCCGGCGTTGTCCCGGCCGACGAGGAAACCGTTCGATATCTTCGGGAAGCGGGAGTGGAAGGGGAGATCGACACGGTCCAGCCGGATCCCGATGCCGGTTACGAGAAGACCGTCGAGGTCGATGTGGCCGGACTTCCGCCCCAGCTCGCCTGTCCTCACCGAGTCGACAATGTGAGGCCGGTGACCGAGGAGGCGGGGCGGACGGTTCAGCAGATCGTGATCGGCTCCTGCACCAACGGTCGCCTGGACGATCTGGAGACGGCGGCGGCGCTCCTGCGGGGAAGAAGGATCGACCGGGGGGTTCGAATGCTGGTGTTTCCCGCCACGTGGCGGATCTACCGGCAAGCCATGAGGCGGGGTTGTCTGGCCGATCTGATCGACGCCGGAGCCGTCGTGATGAACCCGGGCTGTGGGTGCTGCCTGGGGATCCACCAGGGCGCTCTGGGGGACGGAGAGGTGGCGCTGTCGACCACCAACCGTAATTTCCAGGGGCGAATGGGAAATCCGAAGTCCGAAGTCTATCTATGCTCGCCAGCCGTCGCCGCGGCGAGCGCCCTGCGGGGCGCAATCACGGATCCCCGCGAGGAGGTTGGATAAATGGCCCGCGTCGTGGCGTGCTTTGGAGACGATGTCTCCACGGATCTCATCTATCCCGGCAAGTTCATGGCGACCGTCCTGCCTTCGGAGACGCCTCAGTTCGCTTTTGCCGACGAAACCGAGCTGAATGGGGCTCTGCGTCGGGGGGAAATCCCCGCCGGCAGCGTCATCGTGGCTGGCGGGAATTTCGGGAGCGGCTCCTCCCGAGAGCAGGCGGTCTCCACTCTGAAGGGCCACGGGCTCGTCGTGGCGGCCCGCAGCTTCGCTCGTATCTTTCTCCAGAACGCGGTAAACCTGGGACTGCGGACCATCATCTGTCCCGATATCAAGGCCGACGTTGGCGACGAACTGGAGCTTTCGGAGGAGTCGGTCGTAAACCTGACCCGGGGGGAGACGTTCGATATCCAGCCATTGCCCGCCGCGCGGCGTGCGATCGTGGAGGCGGGCGGCCTGATTCCCTACGTGCGGCTCCGGTTGCCGCGGAGTTCGCGCTGAGTGTCCGGCGGGCTTCCCGCTGACGAAATCGGAGTCCGGCGTCCGGGGCCCGATATCCGGATGGGACCAGTCACCGCTCATCGCCCGCCGACTCTCGCCCCCTCAGACGATCCCCTCCCGCCGGAGTTCGGCGACCTGCTCGCGGGAATAGCCGAGATCGGATAGCACTTCCGTCGTGTGCTGGGAAAGGCGCGGCGGCGGGCTTTCGAGCCGTCCCGGCGTCTTTTCGAACCGGGCGGTGAGGTTGAAGAAGCAGAGATGGCCGAACGGACAGTCCGGCACGGTACGGCACGGCACGAGCCCATTGAGGTACGATCCGTTTAGGTACGGTCTATTTAGGCCCGTTAGCTAAACGGGTCGTGCCGTGCCGGCCCACGTGCCGTGGTTGCAGCC
>CAYRCA010000075.1:5117-5482 GCA_964422565.1 uncultured Acidobacteriota bacterium
TTTCGAACCGGGCGGTGAGGTTGAAGAGGCGGAGCTGGCCGAGCTCCTCCTCGTCGACCGCCCCGAGCGTCCCTCGGTGGGTCGTCTGGGCAGAGGTCAGGGCGTCCTGCAGGCTCAGGATGGCCCCCGCCGGCACCCCGCGACGGTTCAACTCCTCAACCCAGTGGGCCGTCGGCTTCTCGCGCAGCCGGGCCTCGAGAAGGAGTGTCAGCTCCCTTCGGTTGCCCTTGCGCGTATCCCGCTCCGCGAAGCGAGGGTCCGTCCCGAGTTCGGGAACGCCGAGGGCTTCCGTGAGGGATTCCCATTGTTCCTGCTTGTTGGCGGCGATATTGATATGGCCGTCCCGGGTGGCGAAGGTCCCGGAG
>CAYRCA010000075.1:5492-12721 GCA_964422565.1 uncultured Acidobacteriota bacterium
CTTTCCGCCGATCAGCCAGTTGGCGGCCACCCAGCCGAGCAGGGGCATGATGGAGTCGAGCAGGGCGATGTCGATAAACTGGCCTTCTCCGGTGCGCTCGCGGTGAAAGAGAGCCGCCGCGATCGCGAAGGCCGCGTTGAGTCCCCCAACCGTATCGCACACCGGGAAGCCGCACCGGAGAGGGTTGAGGCGTTCATCCCCGTTGATCGCCATGACGCCGCTCAGACCCTGGATGATCTGATCGTAAGCGGGCTTTTCCGCGTCGGGTCCGGTGGGACCGAAACCTGAAATGGAGCAATAGATGAGCTTCGGGTTAGTCCCCCGCAGTCGTTCGTAGGCGAGGCCGAGCCGCTGCATGACGCCCGGGCGAAAGTTTTCCACCAAAACATCGGCCGTGTCGGCCATTCGTCGAAAGATCACGCGCCCCTCTTCCGACTTCAGGTTCAATGTGACCGATTTCTTGTTGGCGTTTTGCGCCAGAAAACTGGTCCCCATGAGTTTCTGGTTGTAGGCGGGAACGTTTCCCAGTTTCCGAGCCAGATCTCCCCCGTCGGGATTCTCGATCTTGATGACCTCGGCGCCGCACAAAGCCAAGTGCATGGTGGCGAAAGGGCCCGACAGGACGTTCGTCAAATCCAGAACGCGTATGCCCGATAGAATTTGCATCTCCTCTTCCTTCGCAACGGGAGGGGATTGGCTGACTCCGCTTGCCATCGGCCGATCGGGTCTTTCCCAATCCCTCTTGGGCTTGTTGGCCGAACGCCAGCCCCGGGACGGCGTTCAGTCACCGACGCCGGGCGCCTCGGCGGACGACGGGATGGGCCCGGTTCTGTAAATCGAACCGGGCAACTCCCGGCCGAAGAACGCGGCGGCCTCCCTGGACACGGCGATAAGCGGGCGCAGATCCAGCCGCCCGGCGAGGCCCATTCTCTGGAACAGGTGCCCCAAATCCTCGGTGCACACATTTCCCCCGGCGACCGCCGTGAAGGGACATCCCCCGAGACCGCCGAAGGAGGCTTCGAAGCAGACTACTCCTTCCTCCCAGGCCGCAACGCAGTTGGCAAGGCCAAGGCCGTAGGTATCGTGGAAGTGGCAGGCGGCCTCGATTTCGGCGGAGAGGCTGCGCAGCCGCCGGAACAGTCGCCGAACACGCGTCGGATCGGCATGTCCCGCGGTGTCGGCCAGACTGACGCGAGTCAGGCCGACGGAGAGGTATCGCTCGGCAACGCGCATCACGCGCGCCTCGGCGACCGGACCCTCGTACCCACAGCCGAAAGCGGATTGAATCGAAACCTGAACTTGACGATCCGCCTCCAGAGCCCGACTGCCCATGTCGAGAGTCAGCGCCAAGGCTCGATCCACCGTCATTCCCGTGTTCTTGAGGCTGTGCGTCTCGCTGGCGGATACCCCCATGCAGACGAGCTCGACCCCCGCCTTCAGGGCCCGATCCAGCCCCTTCTGGTTGAGCGCCAATCCGGAAAGGATCGGTCCCCCGGCTTGGGGACGCTCGCGGAAACGACGCGCGATCTCATCGGTGTCCGCCATTTGCGGAACCCGTTCGGGATGGACGAAGGAGCCGAGCTGGAGGATGTCCACTCCGCTCGTCGCAAGAGTCTCGGCCCAACGGATCTTCCTCTTTGTGGACACGACCCGCTTTTCCATCTGGAGACCGTCCCTGAGACCGACCTCGTGAACGCGAATGTCGGTT
Organism: uncultured Acidobacteriota bacterium; assembly: GCA_964422565.1. GTDB lineage: Bacteria > Acidobacteriota > UBA6911 > RPQK01 > JAPXNP01 > CAYRCA01. The sequence goes on from CAYRCA010000075.1 coordinate 7,201, forward strand.
GGTTCCATTCTCCGACTCCTCCGGCTCACCCGAGCCGAAGGTGGGATTTGCACGAAGATGGCCATTGGGAACGACCTCGGCGGGACCGCCTCCGCTACCCTTTCGTCGCTCCTCCCGGCGGAAGGTCCGCTCACTCCCGGTTTGGCGATTACGCCCACCATTCGGGGAGATTTCACCCACTTTTGTTTCGACGGGGTTGTTCGATCCGGTTCCAACTTGTTATGCTGGAGGCTCGCTATGCCGGAGCACCCGTTTCAGGGGTTCGCCGCGTCCCGCTAAGCCGCCGGGATCCGGGGAACCCGCTTCCGGGGCGCCGGGCGGAGATGTCCGCAACCCCATCCGAAAAGTCCCACACTTGACGAAAGGAGACACGAAATGGTCGTCACCCCCTCGACGATGTTGGAGCTGGGAACCCCGGCTCCGGATTTCGAATTGATGGATCTGGAAGGCAATTCCGTCGATTTGAAGAGTTTCGACGGGAAAAAGGGGCTCTTGGTCATCTTCATCTCCAGGCACTGTCCCTTCGTGCAGCACGTGAAGGGGGAGCTTTCCCGGCTGGGGCGGGACTACATCGATTCGGGCTTGGGAATCGTCGCCGTCAGCCCGAACGACATCGAGCGCTATCCGGACGACGCTCCCGGAAAGCTGGCGGAGATGGCTCGCGAGGAAGGCTTCGCGTTTTCGGTCTGTTTCGATGAGAGTCAAGAAGTCGCCAAGGCGTACCGGGCCGCCTGCACGCCCGACTTCTTTCTCTACGACGCAAGGCGAAGGCTGGTCTACAGGGGCCAGCTCGACGACAGCCGACCCGGCAACGGAAGACCGGTGACGGGGCGCGACCTTCGGGCCGCGATCGACTCGGTCCTGAAGGGACGCGAAGTGAATCCCGATCAGCAGCCCAGCGTCGGCTGCAACATCAAGTGGAAGCCCGGAAGCGAGCCGGACTACTTCGGGGGGTGACCGGCACGGGGGCGGGAGCCGTTGTTCGACGGGCTGTTCGAGGTCCGGGTGGTTGAGGCGGAGTGAAGACCTGATTTTTGAACCGAGGGGAGGATTGATGAGTCGATTGAGATTCTCGTCACTGGCGCTCTGTTTGGTGTTCGCGGCCGGGGGTCCGGTTCTTGCGGAGGACAGTCCGGAGGCCGCTTACTGGGATTACCTCGAGGCGTTGCAGTCAGGCAACGTCGCGTCGGTCAACGAGTGCGTCAGTCAGAAGTGGCGCGACGAGATGGCCGACGCGGCCGACGACCTCGAGGAACTGCTGGGAATGATGGCCATGTTCATGCCGGAGAACATCCGGATCGAGGATAGTCAGGTGGGCGCCGACAACTCGACGGCCACGCTCCGACTTGTCGGCAAGAGCCAGATGGACGGCAAGGACATGTTCGGCACGGTAAGGCTTGTCAAGGAGGACGGGCGGTGGAAGATCGACGAGGAAGCGTGGACCGATGAGGCGTCCGGCTGAAATCGCGGCGTTCCTCCGCGTGCGTCCGTTTTGGGTTGTCTTTGGTTTCGCCGCGGTAGGGCTGTGGAGTCAACCGACCGTCATGCTTCGGGAGCTGCCCAAGCCTCGACCTGGGCTCGATATTGCCGCGCGATGGCGAGGATTTCGGCGGGGGACGCGGTGCCGGTGGTCCCGATCTTCCGAATTGTAACGGAGGCCGCCAAGACGGCGAGTTGCGCCGCTTCAAAGGCGTCGCACCCCGCCGCCAGGGCCGAGGCCAGAGCCGCACTGGCGCTGTCCCCGGCACCCACCGTATCGAGGGGTCCCGGAACCTTCAGGGCCGGTATCGTCCCAAAACGGACTCCGTCGAACAGGCTGATCCCCTGGGAACCGCGGGTGACGAAGACGGGACGCCGGCATCGCGAACAGAGCCCGCGCGCCAGATCCTCCACGTCGGACCTTGCCCCGGCGGCCAAGGAAGCCTCCGACTCATTGGGTTTGATCATCACGTTGCGGAAACGCCCGATGTGGGCGCGCGAATCAGCCAGAACGATCAGCTCGGGACGCCGATCACCCAATTCGGCCAGTCTCTCCCGGACGCGGGCGGTGACCACGCCGCAGTTCTCCTCCTGGACCTGGTCGAGAACGAGCAGGGCCTCAACGGAGTCGACCGCCCGCCCGAGACCGTCGAGGATCCGCTCCTCCAACAGCCGAGACATTTCGACTCGGTTCTTGAGGTCAAAACGCTCCTGTTCCTCATCCGATCCCATTTCACGCCGCTGGAGAGGTTTCGTATAGACGGGCGTGAACCGTTCTTCGGAACGAATGATACCCTCGGTCGACACCCCCATATCCTTGAGGGCGCGGATGAGCTCGAAACCGCTGCCGTCCTCGCCCAGCAGTCCCACCGCCTCGATGCGTCCCAGGCCGAGAGCAGCCAGATTCGAGGTCACCGTGCCAGCGGCTCCGGGGGAGACGCGAACGTCCACAACCTGGTGGGCGTTCCGACCGGTCTCCAAAGAGATCTCGGCCAGGGCCGGGTCGACGATCCAGTACTGATCGAGGAAGAAGTCGCCGATCACCGCGACGCTTTTTCCGGGTAGGGCCTCCAGAATCTCACCCAGCCGGTCGAGTCGCATCGTCTACTTCTCCTCCAGCGCGAGCAGGGTCCTGTAGAGCTCGGGAAACGTTTGCTGGTGCTTCCCCCGTATGTAGAGGCTGTGGCCTCCGGTGCGCACCGTTCGTACCAGCAGGGTCTTGAAGGGGCGGAAGTAGTAACGGGGATCGTCCGTCGGCGGTTCCTCCGCGGTTTCCTCTCCCAGCGGCACCACGTCGAAGACGGCGGTCGTGAATCGCGCAATGCTCCGACCTTCCTGACGAGCCAGGTTGCGAGCCATGGCGAGGGCCTTCAGAAAGACCTCCGGGCCCATGACGGCGGAGCCGAAACTCAACACCACCCCTCCCTCCAGCCGGGAGACGGTCTCGGCAAAAATCAGGAAATCATCGTACGAGGTCCGACCTAGGGCCGCGCCGTCGCATGAGAGGTGCTCGTGGATGATGTCGTAACCGACCCCCACATGGACCGTGACGGGAACCCTCAGGCGGTATCCCGCCGCCAGCACGCTGATCTCCTTGTGGGGGTAGGGCCCGGTCAGGATCTCCTTGCCGATGCCCTCGCCGAGGCCGAGGCCGTCGTCCGCCGCCCGGCGGATGACGGCGTTGAGATCGCCGGTTTCCGCCCAGAGCCCGAACTGCCCCTCGGCGATGTAGCGGGCCACGCTCTCGGTGGTGGCGCCGATCCGGACCATCTCGTAATCGTGAATGGGGCCGGCGCCGTTCATGGCGATGTGGGAGACGAGCCCCCGCTCCATGAGATCGATGAGATACCGGGCGACGCCGGCCCGCAGGAGATGGGCCCCCATGAGGAGAATCACCGGCGCCCCCGACCGGCGCGCTTCCAGCATCGCCTCGGCGATAACGCGGAACTTCGGATCGACTCGATCCGGTGGAGTGTCGTCGACCTCGAGGAGGGTCGTCAAATCGAGCAGATGCTCGCGCTCGCGAAGCGGTTTCAGCCGGAGCTTCCGGCGGTCGAACCGTTGATACTGGCTGGACATGAGTGTCCCCTCAGATGGAAAGCGCCTCCAGGAGAGACTCCTTCTCGCCGAAGTCGCCCACGATGATGTCGGCGCCGGCCTCCCTCAGCCGCCGAAGCTTCCATTCGTTCAATCCCCGCCGCGTGTCCTCGTTGCTGGCGATCCCCACCGCGACACCGCCGACCTTGCGGGTCTCCTCGATCTCGACGTAACCGTCTCCAAACGCGACGAAGGCGACCGGATCCACTCCTTCCTCGCGAAAGACCCGCTCGATCAAGATTCGCTTGGAAAACGACTGATAGTGATCGACCGCGCCGTGGATCCTTCCCTCGAAGAACGAAGCGATTCCCAGCAACTCCGCCTCGCGGACTACGAAAGCTTCGTCGGTACCGCTGGCGAGATAGAGGCGCAGCCCCCGATCGCGCAGTTCCGCGAGCATTTCCCGGGAGCCCGGTACCAGCCAATCCTCCGGGGCGTCCAGCCCTTTCTCCAAAGCCGCTATGCGGCCTTCGATGGTTCGCCACAGCCGATCGTGGTACTCCCGTTTGTGGAGCAGCGCGTCCTCCGCGGTTCCGCCCCTCGCCGCGATCTCCTCCCGAAGGCGCAACATCTGGTAGATCGTCTGCTTGCCCGTGAGGCGGACGACGTAATCCTCGACCAGACGCCGGATTTCCGCCGGACTTTCCGAGGTTCCCGTAGCCCGGATGCGGTCCACCATGTAGTCGATCATCACGGTCTGCCACCCTTGACGGATCAGCGACAGGGTGCCGTCGAAATCGAAGAGACACACTTCCCGGGGACGGGTCGGAAACGACCGCAGAATCAGCATCGCCGTATTCTAGCAGGTCGTCGGGAGCGCGGGCATCTGCTACTGACACTGCGACCGGCGTACCGCCGGCGGCCCGCCAGCAGCTTCTTCAGACACGGGTCCGGATGGTGGGGTACACTTGCCCGCGACCCTCGGATTTCGCCGGACCCCGTCCCCGGGCGGGACGCCCGGGCCACGCTGTACTCGACAAAGGACGCTGGAGCCGCGAAACTGAAGGGATGACTCGGGACGACACCTACTCGCGCGTCGACTACCGTCGTTTTGTGGCATGGCCCGATCGGATCCGCCGCGAGGCGCCTTTCCTGCTGGAGGTCTTCTCGGCGGCCCCGAGCCGACGCCTGGTCGATCTGGGATGCGGCACTGGAGAGCACTGCCGTTTCTTCGCCGAAAGGGGCTTCGAGGTGGTGGGCATCGACAGCTCTGAGACCATGATCGAAGAGGCGCGCCGGACTCCGGGCGCCGAGAAGGTGTCGTTTCTGATCGGAGACATCCGGAACGTGGGAGAGCTGCTGGAGGCGGATGGGGGCGCCACTGTCTGCCTCGGCGACACGCTCACCCACCTGGCAGCCGCGGCGGACCTGGCGGCGGCGTTCGAGGGCGTGGCCCGCCGACTTCAGCCGGATGGGATCTTTCTCTTTCAAATTCTGAACTATCCGCGGCTCGTCCGCGACAACATCCGGCATCTGCCGCTGAACTTCAAGATGGACGGACCGCGGGAGGAGATCTTCTTCCGCCTGATGGAATTCCTGCCGGGCGGCCGGGTGCGCTTCTGCCCCACGACGCTGCTCTACGATCCCGGCGAGGAATGCCCTCTGCGGGTGGTCCGAAGCCGACGCGTGGAGTTGAAGGGATGGACGATCGAGGAACTGGAGCCGCTGCTCGACGGGGCCGGCTTCGAGATGAGGGCCGTCTTCGGCGACATGGAGGGAAGCGCTTTCGATCCGGCGCTCTCGGGCGATCTCGTGGTGGAAGCCCGCCGAAGGGGCTGACTGACCCGGTGGTCGCGGCGGCCGGCCGACGTCCGCAGGGCCGTCGCCGCGATGGAGCCGTCAAGGCGGAGCGGCGCCGCGGGGCATCAAGGCGACAAAGGCGATTTCCCGGGTGTCAGTAGCAAGTCAAACTGTCCGGTTTTTGTGACACGTGATCTGTCCGGTC
>CAYRCA010000076.1:0-12696 GCA_964422565.1 uncultured Acidobacteriota bacterium
GCGCGACTCCCCGAAGAACGCCTGAAAGCTCTCCGCGTCGGGCCATTCGTCGATGGCCATGTATTGGCCATCGGCGCCGTACCAGCGATGCGCGATGAGCCCGTGACGCTTGGCGACGTCCATGATGCGGCCGATCGCGTCGGCCAATCGCCTCCGGTCGTTGGTGAAGTCCTGCCGGAGCAGGGTCTGCGAGTTAAAGGTGGCCAGGGCCACCCGGTCGGCGGGGCTGATCAGACGGGTGAACTCGATGGAGGCCTCCCTGATCATATCGATGAAGGACCGAGTGCTGCCGCTTACATCGATCAGCAACAGCAGGCTGAAGGGCGCGTTGGTCGAATCGAACTTTTCGATCCTCTGCGGCTTTCCATCCTCGATTACTTCGAAATCGGAAAGGGTCAGATTGGGAACCGCCCGGTTGGTCCAACGATCCCGTACCGAAGCATTGACATAAACCCAGTCGACGCTGACGCTGAGGGAAAAGCCGTCAAGCGGGGCGGAATCGCTCGCCGGGAAGTGTCCAGCGGACTCCGTCCGAGGCCGATCCGAAGGATATCCAGCTGGACTCGACGGTTCGCTCGGATCGATCCGCGGCTGGACGTCGGGAGTCCCGGCCCGGCTGTGTTCGACGGAGGCCGGGTCCGGCACCGGCTGGGGGGGCGGTTCTCGGAAGGGGGCGGAGGCGCCTCCCGGGCGACCGTCCAACCGAACCCGGACGTCGCCGAGCAAGCTGGTGGCCAGGAGCAGTGGGCCGCCCACCCCCAGTTGCCGCTCCAGGGACCCCTGGACCAACTCCAGTTCCTCATTCCAGGAGGCCCTTCGACCGGCCCGCAGCCATCCCCGGAGGTTGAGGTCGGCGGCCAGCCGACACGTGACACTGCCGTGGACAGACTCGATCCGGATGTCGCCCAGGGGTTGTACGGCGCTGGCGTAATGGATATTGCCGTCGTGGCTGAGCAGCGATGTCGAGGCCGAAAGGTTGTCGGCTGAGATGAACCCGGTGAGCGTCTGGGCCCGTACGAAGCCCTTCAGTCCGGAGATTTCGACTGCGGGATTGGCGCCCCAGATGATGACGCTGAGTTCGGGCGGGGCGCTCACGTCGACGTATACCGATTCGGCCGAGTATTCCCAGAAATAGGCCTGAACGAAGATCTTGTCGCCCACCTTCCGCGAGACCACCGAGACGTTGCGCAGGCCAGCCTCCTCGGCCGCGATGACTCTGACCGACACCTCGACTTCCGAACGGTCCCAGGGAAGGATTCGGATGCGCCCATAGTCGTTCTGGGCGACAAGGGTGTCGCCAGCCTCAAAATCGAAGCGGTATTCCTGGGTGGACTGAGAGGGTTGGGCCGCGAAAACCGAGGCCGTCGCGAGGACCGCCAGGACCGAACTCACCAATGGCCGACATAGAATCTTGATCACCGCGGTTTCCCCTCGCTCTTAAGACGCTTCCGGGAACGGCGGGGTTCAGGTCAAGGGGGCGGGCGGGAAGAGGCGGGAGGCGCCCGCCTCGATTCTCTGGAGGATTGTCCGCCGGCAACAGTAGAGGAGGTCGGCCGTTTCCTCGGCCAGGCCGAGGCGCTTGGGTGAGCCGAGATGGCCGACGCCACGCCGGAGTAGAATCTGCGAATCAGGGGGGGCCGGAAGGATCAGCGGGAACTGCCTCCCCTCCTTCTCCTCCCGCCCCTCCCGCCCCCGTTGTTATAGAATCAAGGGATGCGGAATCCCAGTCGATGAAAGCTATCTGCGCGCTGGTTCTTTTCCTTTTTCTCGCCCAGGTTCCGACGGCCGCCGAATCGAGACACTTTCTCTACGTCTCCGATCAGCGAATCGTGACCATGGAGCTGGTCGACGCGCGAAGCCTTATCTTTAACTACTTCAACCTGGGAAGCTCCTTTGAGGTGCTGATGGCGCGCCAAGTGGTTTTGGTCGACTCGGAGGGGGACCGTGTCCGGGGACATCTGTTCAAGCTGGAAAACGTGGATGACCCAGCTCGGCCATACTCGGTGACGGAACTGGTCAGGCCCGGACAGTATGCGGGTTACCTGGTGACAGGAAACTTCGAGCTTCGGCGTCCGGCGGCCCAAGCTTTGTTTCGCATCAGCGGTCGTATCCTCGAATGTGAGCCCCTGTCCGGTGAGGATTTCGATCTGGTCGCCTCGCGCATCGGCCGACTCGACCTGGCCCACGGCGACCGGACGGTGGCCCTGCGGGCGGCGGGATTCCATCGGGGCTTCGGCAAGATGGTTTTCGCAGGCGGCGAGCAGGCCGCCGCTTTGGAGCGCCACTTTCCCGAGGAGTCGGTGATTCCGCCGGTCGCCCTGGCGACGCCGGCGCCGCGACTCCCCTCGTCCGAATCGCATCTCGCCGATCCCGTGGTGGTGCGGGTCCGCGCCATCGTGAGTCGTTCCGGCGGCCTTCGCGAGGTCCAGGCGCTGGAAGGGGTCAGCGGGAAGTTGAATGAGATCGCGGTGGAGACGGTGCGCAACTCCTGGATTTTTCTTCCCGCCATCTCGGGGACGTCGCTCGCGGAGGCGGAACTCACCCTGAACGTCGTCTTCCGTAGGCGGTAGGCGTCGGGCTCCGGCCGGCCTCTCTCCGGGCGCGGGGCGAAGGGGCGGCCGCCTTCTCCGGGCGCCTCGGATTTCTTCCGGCCCTTCGGCGGACGGCGAACCTCAGGCGCCGAACTTCCTCAAGCGTCCGGCATGGGCCAACACGAGCGCCATGAGGTCCCGGGTGGCCAGTCGCCCCAGAGATCCCCTCAGGCACTCCACTTCGTCAAAGCCCTCGTTCAACCCCAGGCGGGCATACCTGGAGTGGAGCAAGACCGGCACCGGATGCCACGAATGACTGCGCAGGGCCGACGGTGTGGAGTGATCTCCCGTGACAACAAGAACGTCGGGGTCGAGCTTCAGAATCTCGGGTACGAACCCGTCGAGCACCTCGATGGCGGCCACTTTGCCGTCGAAGTCGCCGTCCTCTCCCGTCTTGTCGGGCGTCTTGTCGTGAAGGAAAAAGAAGTCGTATTCGGACCTCTTCTCAGCCAAGACCCGCACCTGCGAGGCGATGTCGGGTAGGACGGCATGGATATCCATCCCCACGAGGAAGGCGACGCCGCGGTACATGGGATAGTTGGCCAGGCAGAGGGACCGAAGCCGAAAGCGATCCATCAGACTGGGATAGGGCCTGTGTTTGGCGAAGCCCCTTAGGGTGACCATGTTCGCCTTCTTCTCGTCGGAGAGGACCCGGGCGGCCTGGCGGATGAAATCGGAGACGATCTCGGCGGTACGCTCGCCGCCGGGACTCGTGCCTCGGGGCGGCAAGGGAGGGACGCCCTCGGCCTGGGGGTCGGTGTCCTCCAGATCTCCGCTCAGATCCTCGCCGCGGAGGACGAAGAGAACCCGATGATCCTTGACGGGTTCGACGAACAGCTCCGCTCCGACAAGTCGAACTCCGTCGCGAAGCTTCCGGCCGACACGCTGGTTCTCTTCGGTGGAGATCCGGCCGGCCCGGCGATCGACGATGTTTCCCTTTTCGTCGACGGTGGCGAAGTTGCCGCGGACGGCGACGTCGCGGTCCGTCAGGCGGAAGCCGATGCCCGCGGCCTCCAAAACGCCCCGGCCCACGTTGTTCTCGACCGGATCATAACCGAAAAGGGCGAAATGTCCCGGTCCGCTGCCCGTTGTGACCCCCGGGGCGATAGGAAGAAGAAGGCCGCAGGAGGATCGCCGCGCCAGCGCGTCGAGATGGGGTGTTCGGGCCGCTTGAAGCTCGGTTTCCCTCCGACCATCCATGGGAAGTCCGCCCAGGCCGTCCATGATGAGGAAGACGATCCGGGTGTCGTTGGGAATGGCGAGACTGTCGATCAGACCGGGATAGCTGCCCACTTTCCGCACTCCTCTCCTCTGTGTGCGCACTTCCGCGCCGGCGGAAGTATAGCACGAAGCCCGGCCCGTACGGCTCAACGCGGGTTGACACGGACCGACACGGACCACGCGGACGAACATGGATCCGGTTGGGAGGCGAAAGCGGGGGGAGGTCCACGCGCGGCATCCGTGCGGTTGATGCCTCGGAGTTCCCCGGGTCCACGCAGATCGGGGCTGGCCAGACCGCTACTCGACGCGGACGAAGATTTGCCGGGCCAGTTCCTCGCTGAGCCAGTGCTCCCGATTGTCGACCGACACGTGAATGGGGCCGTTAAACGGCACCCGCCGCACAACCACCAGGCGAACCTCGGGAAAGATCCCCAAGCTGGCCAGGTACCGAAGGACATCGGAACTCCTGTCGTCGACCTGCTCGACTCGGACGCTCTGGCCCTCGACGGCGTCCCACAGGGTGCCTTGAGCGCCGGGCTCGATCGCGCCTTCCTTGGTGGGAATGGGGGCCCCGTGAGGGTCCTTCGTCGGGTATCCAAGCGCCTTGTCGATCCGAGCCTCGAACTCTTCGGAGATGACGTGCTCCAGCAGGTCCGCCTCGTCGTGAACCTGGTCCCAGGAGTACCCGAGAACCTCCGCCAGGTAGAGCTCGATGAGGCGATGGTGGCGCACGACCTCAAGTGCGATCTTCCTCCCCGTGGCGGTGAGCGTCACCCCGCGATAGGGAGTGTATTCGACCAACAGGAGCGAGGAGAGCTTCTGAAGCATGTTGGTGACGCTTGCCGGAGTGCACGCGATCCGTTCGGCCAGTTTGGAGGTCGACACGCGCTCGCTCTCGCTGGAGAGCTCGTAGATCGCCTTCAGATAGTCTTCCATGGCGTGACTGATCACGGCGGCACCTCTCGTGTCAGCCCGGCAAGGATGACCATGGTTGATCTCCGTGGCGGGCCGATTCCGGCAAATTTGAAAGCCCTGCGTCACTCCGGTAAGATGCGGGGGGAGTTCCAATACGGGGCTAAATCGAGGTTTCATTATAACAAAAGGTAATTGCACCCATGAGCGGAAGTGGCGGCCCGTCGGTGACGGAGAAACAGATTCTCGAGGCCCTTCGTCAGGTCCGAGATCCCGATCTGAAGAAAGATATCGTCTCCCTGGATATGATCAGAGATGTAAAGATCCGGGGAGGGCGCGTTGGTTTTCGTTTTGTGCTGACGACTCCGGCCTGCCCCGTCCGGGAGCAATTGGAGGCGGAAGCGCGTCGGGTGGTGGAGTCGTTACCCGGCGTGGACCGCGTGGACGTGGAGATGGATGCCGTGGTCCCGCACCAAAAAGCGGCCGATAACAAGCGCACCGTGGAGGGAGTTCGCAATATCATCGCCGTCAGTTCGGGGAAGGGCGGGGTCGGCAAATCGACCGTGGCGGTCAATCTCGCCTGCGCCCTGAATCTGGACGGGGCCCGGGTGGGACTGATCGACTGCGACGTCTACGGTCCGAACGTCCCCATGATGCTCGGGCTGAAGGGTCAACCCATGGCGGACGGAAATCAGATTGTCCCCCTGGAGGCGTATGGCTTGAAGGTTATGTCGATGGGCTTCCTGACCGACGAGGACACCCCTCTGATCTGGCGGGGTCCCATGCTTCACAACGTGATCCAGCAGTTTCTCTACCAGGTCAACTGGGGGGAACTGGATTACCTGGTGGCCGACCTGCCGCCCGGGACCGGCGACGTCCAGCTCACCATGATTCAGTCGGTGCCGCTGGCCGGGGGCGTCGTGGTCACGACGCCCCAGGATGTGGCCCTTTCGGACGCCCGCAAGGGGATCATGATGTTCAAGCAGGTGAACGTCGCCGTCCTCGGGATCGTGGAGAACATGAGCTACTTCCTCTGCCCCCACTGCGGCGAGCGCAGCGACATCTTCAGTCACGGCGGAGGGGAGAGGACCTCCGAACGTTACCAGGTACCCTTTCTGGGCAGGGTCCCGCTGGAAACGGGGATCCGCGAGGGCGGCGACGCGGGCACGCCCGTCGTGGTGAGCGACCCCGCGGGCGTGGCGGGAGCCGCTTTCAAGGAGATGGCCAGGGCCCTGGCGGCCCGTGTCTCCACCGTCAACCTTACCGACGAGCCCTCGGTTCAATTGCAGATGTAGACCGACTCCTTGGGTTTCCGCTCTCGCCCCGCGCGGCGACCTTGAGTCAGCCGTGGAGGTGTGCCTTCATGTCTCACAGAGTTATCGTTCTTCCCGGCGACGGGATCGGCAAGGAAGTCACCGGTGGCGCGGTTGCGGTCATGAGGGAGTGCGCCCGGCGCCATGGCTTGAGTCTTGAAATCGAGGAACACGAGGCGGGTGGTGCCGCCATCGATCGATATGGGGAACCCCTGCCCCGCCCGGTGTTGGAGGCCTGCCTGGAAAGCCGGATCGTTCTGCTGGGAGCCGTCGGCGATCCGCGTTTCGACCGCGCCCCGGCCGACCAGCGGCCGGAAAAGGCGCTGTTGGGGCTGCGAAGGGGACTCGAACTGTATGCCAACCTTCGTCCCATTAAGACCTTTCCCGAGCTGATCCACTCGTCCACCCTGAAACCGGAGGTCATCCGGGGCGTGGACATCCTCATCGTCCGCGAGTTGACGGGCGGTATCTACTTCGGCGAGCCGCGCGGCCTCGAGACGCGGCCCGAGGGAAGGGTGGGCTTCAACTCCGAGGTGTATTACGACTACGAAATCGAGCGCATCGCCCGAATGGCCTTTGAGGCGGCGCGAATGCGGCGGGGACAGGTGGTCAGCGTGGACAAGTCCAACGTGCTGGAAAGCTCCCAACTCTGGCGCGCCGTGGTCGAGGAGGTGGCCTCCGACTACCCGGACGTGGAGCTGGGGCATATCCTGATCGACAACTGTGCGATGCAGTTGGTGGCCCGGCCGCGCTCTTTCGACGTGTTGCTGACCAGCAATATGTTCGGGGACATCCTCAGCGACGAGGCGGCCATGCTCACCGGATCCATCGGCATGCTCCCCTCCGCCAGTCTGGGCGCCGAGGGTGCGGAGGGTCGCGTGGGGTTGTACGAGCCGGTGCATGGTTCCGCCCCGGACATCGCCGGTCGGGACCGCGCCAATCCCCTGGCGGCCATCGGCTGCGTCGCTCTGTTGTTTCGCTACTCTCTCGATCGGGACGACATCGGCCTCGCGATCGAGGCGGCCATCGGCCGAGTACTGGCCGACGGGATCCGCACCGTCGACATCGCCGAGCCGGAAACACGGCGGGTCGGGACCCGCCGGATGGTGGAGTGTGTGCTGGAGCGGCTCTGATGCGGGAGGAGGAGCGTCGAAGGGGAGGAAGACTTTCCAGCCACCGCCTCCCTCCGGATTGGAGGCGAGCGTCGGGTGTCATTGCCGTTGCGGCGGGTCGCGCGGGGGGGACGAGGTGGAGAAGGCGGTACTCTCTGATATATTGAGAGTTCGATGCGCAACACCTTGAGAGATACCGTGCTGGCTCTGCACCGACGCCACGCTCGCGCCTGGGAACGCCGGAATTTGGAGGAGATGCGGGACATATTCGCCGGGGACGCGATCATCTTCAACACCGAACCGCCGGCAAGGTTCAGTGACTTCAAGACTTTCGAGAATACTCTGCAGCAGTATTTCGCTCACATCGAGGAAGTCTCCTTCATCACCTCCAATATCCAGATTGAGGCCGCGGACCCCTTTGCCTGGGTGACCTCTCTTTATCTGAAGGCCTATCATCGCAACGGCGAGTTGGTTCGGGAAAGCGGACGGTGGACGGAAGTCTATGCGCCCGTGGGGGGTGACTGGAAACTGGTGCATTTCCACGCCTCCCGCGATCCGAGCTGATCGGGAAGGGGAGAGGGCGACAGGCATCATCCCGGCATCATCCCTGTTTGTCGCCCCGGATCCGGCGCGGGCCGGAGGAGGTCTTCGTCCAGGGCGCCGCCGGAACCGGCGACCGGCCGGATGCCGGCTGGAAGCCCGCCGTCCTCCCCTCTCGCGGGGGATGGCTCCGGGATGCTTTGCGCGGCGGGATCATCGTTCCGATTCGCCCCGACGATCCCCCGCTCGCCATGCCCCCCTGAGTGTCTCCGAGCCGAGAATCCGGGCCCGCCGCCGCCTTGCCACCGCCGCCCAGGCGAGGAGAAACAGAAAACGGGGCGCAAACAGAACCGCCTTGGCGATGGTCAAGAAGAAGTACCTCGGGAGGGTCCCCGAGCCTCCGGCGCCCCGGCCGAATAGAAAGCTCAGGTTCGACCAGTGGACAAAGAAGCAGTCGAGGTTCTCGTTAAAGGCCAACCGGTTGCGCGCGGGCATGAGCCAGAAGAGCAGTTTTTGCTTCACAAAGATCCGACGGCCGGAAAACACGGCCGCCACGACTGCCGGCCGCGATCGGGCGAGGGACCAAATCTGAAGCAGGTCCTTGACAACAGCCTGTTTGCTGTAAGTGACGATCTGTTCCAGGGCTTCCTCTCCGGCAAATAGATCGGCCCGGTCTTCTCTGCAAAACAATGTCACGCGGGCGGCTGGGACCACATGGGGCCGACGGACGGTGTCCAGAGCCTTCCTCATGGTCTCGGGGCTTTCGGTCTCAATGAGGAGGATCCGCGCGGTATCGGCGTGATGCAGATCGAAAAGAAGCGGCTCCCTGCGAAGGATACTGGGCAGGGTGAACAGGGTCAGCCAGTAGGCGTCCAGTTGCGCGTTCAGGGCAAGGCCGCGCCGAAGGCCCGAGGCGAGAAAGAGAAGCTTGGGCCGCCGGAAAAACGGTCGTCCGGTGAAGACCGCGCAGCGAAAATCGGACTTGAGCCTCCGGATCCGGCGCCAGAGGCGCCAGGTGTCGAGGAGCGACTGTCCCGAAGCGTAAGGCAGGATCTCCTCCACACCTTCCAGGTCTCGAAACCGATCCGCATCGGTCGCCCGGCAGACCAGGCGGATTCGGGCGTTCGGAAACCGTCCGGGCTCCCGGAGACGGCGGCAGGCCTCGCGGATGTAGTCGGGGACCTCGGTCTGAAAAAGGGTCACTCGAGGGGCTGGATCGAGCCCGAATAGAAGCGGCTCCCGTCGAAGGACGCGGGGACAGGTCAGAGGCGTTAGCCAGTAGCTGTCCAGCCGAGCGTTGAAAGCAAGCTTCCGCCGCGAACCGGCGAGCAGGAAAAGGAGCTTCCACATTCGAAAAACGGGCCTGCCCGAGAAGACGGCGCAGTTGATGTCGGGATTGAACCGGCGAATCCTTCGCCAAAGACTCCAGAGTTCGATCGGCCCGCTCCGTCTTGAGAAGGTTTCGATGTCGTCGACCTCCGCCCGCCCAAAAGGGGTCAGATCCTCCTCCCGGCACACGAGGAGAATGCGCGAGTCGGGGAAATGTCCCCGCTGTCTCAGTTTCGCGGCGCAGGCGAGAACGTAGTCCGGCGCCTCGGTCTGGATCAACAGGATCCGGGGCTCGCGGGGATTGGAATCCGTGCCCCGCAGGAATCGGCGAAACAGAAATCCGGCGAGAGCCCGGCGGCTGGCGTAGAAGTAGTTGCCGTTCTCGTTCACCGCGAGAACCTTCGGGATGCGCAGCAGGAAGGGAAGGACCTTGAGGCCGAAGTAGCCCGGCTCGCCCGTCAGGAAAACGATCGCGCTGTCGAAGCGCCCCCGGCGGACCCGGCGCCACAGACGGAGGAAGGGTTCCCTGCCGATCGGGGTCACCTTGGCCTCGCCCGGCATGAGCTTCCGGAGATCGGCCTCGGTGCGCCGGATCGCGCCGGGACTGGAGCTTTCGACGAAGAGGATCCGGGTCCCGAGGGGACGATGGGGAAACGATTCGAGGAACGCGGCGAAGGCCCGGTCCGGCTGGTGTAAAGGATGCGCCAGCGAGCGAAGCAGCCCGGAACCGTCCAGGGGGCGCAGGTTTCCCCCGTAGTCCACCTCCCTGCGGTCGACTCCCAGACCCCAGGCTGTCCGCTTGATCTTCCGGTATCCCCGGTTGAGGAGCGGGAAGAGGACGAGGTCGTACCGTGGCAACGAGAGGTCGGCGGAAAGATAGTGAACCGCGCGGCCGGGCGCGAGGAGCTCGGCGTAGAAGCGGATGTCGGGATGGTCCAAGGCCAGGGATTCCACCTCCCAGTCGGGATGCCGTTCGACAAGCCGTCGCCAGACATGAATCCACTGGGGAATATTGCAGCACTGGACCAGCAGAACCCGGTTTCCAGACATCTCAGGTCGCGTCTCCTCCGGCGCCACGTTCCAGGACCGAGTCCTCGTAGAGCCGGGCCATTTGATCGCCCAGCAAGTCCCACTCGTAAAAGCCCTCCGCCGTCTCCCGCCCCCTCAGCCCCAGCCTGCGGCAGACCTCGGGATGGCGCAGCAGAGCCAGCGTCCACAGGGCGAACTCGGCGGGATCGTCGGCGATCATGATATTCTCGCCGTGGGCCGCCCGGATACCCTGGCAGGCCAGCGAAGTGGCCACCATGGCCCGGCCGGCCGCCCAGCCCTCCAGGATCTTTCCCCGGATTCCTACGCCGGTCCGAAGGGGAACCACCACCACTTGGGCGAGCCGGTAGTATCGCCGGATGTCCTCCACAAAACCGGTCACGGTTATATTGGGATGCTCGCCCAGCGACTCGATCTCCGGAGGGGGCGAGGATCCGACGACGTAAAGGTGGGTCGAGGGTCTCTCGGCCAGGATGCGGGGAAAGATCAGGCGGTGGAAGAAACGCATGGCGTCGAGATTCGGGGAGTGGCGAAAGGCACCCACAAAGACTAGGGCGTCGGGATCGCTTCCCTCCGCATCGAAGTGGAAATAGGTGGTGTCGACTCCCGTGTTGACGACCTCCAGCTTCTCCGTGGGGACATAACCCTCCAGATAGCGCCGGTCGTCGTCGGTCACGCAGATTACGCGGTCGACGCGACGGCACATCTCGACCTCGCGATAAAGAGTTTGAAGCGAGTTGTAGTAGAGCCGAATCTTTCGAAGAGGCCGGGTCTCGACCTTGACCATCGTCTCGTGGGCCGCGTAGTTGACCTCGATCTCGGTCATCAATCTGGGGATCGAATTGAAGAGATCGCTGTAGAGGGCCATCTGAGTCCACTCGAAGTGGACCAAGTCGAAGTCCTCCTCGCACAGCAGTTCCTCGAGTTTCTCCCGGAAGGCCGCCACGTGGAACTCCTCGAAGGGTTCATAGGGAAAAGGCGAGAGGGGTTCGAAGCTTCGTCGGCGGACGGTTTCCAGACGGCGGCAGACGGCCCGGACCTGGTCTGAAAAGGACTCATCCCGGTCGTCCTCGACGAAGGTGAGGACGCTCAGGTCGTGCCTCGCGGCGACCCGTTTGAGCAGCTGGAAGACCCTCCCCGCCCCGCCATGGGTCCCCAGGTGGGGGAGGTAGGCGCTCACCACCAGGATCCTGAGCCGCGACGACGCCCGGCGGGGAGGGTGTTCGGTGCGCAGGAAGGGCAGGGGATGGGCCGCCCAGCCCAGAATACGGCGATCGGCGTGGTGACGCCGGGGTTCGCCGAGGCGCGCCGCAAGGATCTGGGGAAGCCGCCGGAAGGCCCGGAAGTAGGCCCCCGGGGCGACCCACTTCGTCAGGTTCAGGGGAAAGAGCAGCAGATGGGGCAGGAGGGTGCGGAACTGGAAGTTCTTCCAGATGTACCAGAGGCGGCGCTCCTCGACCAGGCGGGACAGTTCCTTTTCCGAAAACCGGACGGAGGTGCTGGAGCGGTGTTTGTGCAGGACCCGGCTCTCCGCCGCCAGCAGAACCTTCCAGCCCCGCCGCCACGCCCGGTAGCCGAGGTCCGTGTCCTCGAAATAGCAGGGGGAGAATATCCGCGAGAATCCACCCAGATCGAGGAACCGGTCCCGACGGAACGCCGATGACCCACCCCCCGCCCACAGAACCGGCACCCGCTTTCGCGTGTAGTGGTAGGGTCGGATCGGTCCATGCTCCAGGTGGAGAAAGCCCAGGCGGAACTTCCCCCGGGTGGCGCCCGTCTCCTCACGGCGCTTGCCCTCCGGAAAGTCGATCTGGCTCGAGACCGCGAAGACGTCGGGATCCTCAAAGGGGTCCAGAAGGGGATCGAGAAAGCCCTCCGAGACGATCATGTCGTTGTTGAGGAGTACCACGATGGGATTTCGGGCGGCCGCGACGCCCCGGTTGTTTCCCTCGACGAAGCCCAGGTTTTCCGGTAGGGCCAGGACGTCGACCCGGGGAAACCGGCGACGCAGCCACGGGACGCTGTCGTCGGAGCTTCCGTTGTCGACCACCAGGATCTGGTGGTCTCCGCCGCTTCGCTCGACGGCCCGGATCAGCGCCGGGATGCCCTCCTCCAGGAGCGGACGGCCGTTCCAGTTGAGGATCACGACACTGCAACGGCGCTCGGAGACGGGTTGAGCCCGGTGCGGCCGGACGCGTAGCCGGCGCCACAGGGCGTGAAGAAGATCGCACAGGAGAAAGACCAGAACCAGGGCGACCTGAAGGGGGAGAAGCAGGATCCAGAGGAAAAGTCGCTTTATCATAGGAGTTCGAGGCGGAAGACCATCACTCCGAGTCGGCGGTTGTCGGCCGTGTCGGGAATTACCGTTCGGTCGCAGCGGATTTCGATCTCGAACATCCTACGGTCCGTCTCGGGGAAGGGAATCAGGTACTCGACGTCGACAGGCTCGGAGGCCTCCAGGCTCCTCTCGCCAACGCGGAATCCGTCGACGGCGACCTCGATCGGAAACAGCCGGGCCCAGTCGTTCAGCGGCGCGATGGGACAGCCCTCGATCACCCGGGCGCAGCCGCGATTCGCGACGGTCGGCAGATACAGCGAGCGCCAGTCTCGGTTTGTCGGTAAGTACTCCGG
>CAYRCA010000077.1:0-12596 GCA_964422565.1 uncultured Acidobacteriota bacterium
CCCGACAAGGTCACCTATCCCCACCGCAAGCAGATCCACCGACGGACGGACGGGGAGGAGGTGCGCGGCGACCTGCTCACCCGATCGGATGAGGACCCAACACCCGAGGGCGGCGTTTACCAACCGCTGATCCGCCCGTATCTGCGGGAGGGCCGGCTTTGCGGCCCGGTTCCCGCCCTGGCGGAGATCCGCCGTTCCGCCCGGGAAGCGCTGCGCCGGCTTCCAGCCGAGTGCCGGAGCCTTCGGGAGACATGGGAGTACCCGGTACGGGTCAGCGCGGCGCTGGAGCGGGCGATCGATTCCCTGAGGACGCGTCACAACCAAGATCGGAGCCCCTGATGGAAAACGTGATCGCACACATAGAGAGGAACTCGGAGCGATACCTGGAGGAACTCAAGGAGTTCTTGAGGATTCCCAGCATCAGCACCGACATGTCGCGAAAGGAGGATATGGGTCGGGCCGCCGAGTTCGTCGCCCATCAATTGCGGCGGGCCGGGATCTCCAAGGTGGAGATCTGCCCCACCGCCGGCCATCCGGTGGTGGTGGGCGAACATGTCCCCGACCCGTCGAGGCCGACGGTCCTGGTTTACGGGCACTACGACGTGCAGCCGGTGGATCCGGTCGATCTGTGGGAGACCGGCCCCTTCGAGCCCACCGTCCGAAAGGGCGAGATCTATGCCCGGGGCTCCGCCGACGACAAGGGCCAGGTAATGATTCACTTCAAGAGCGCCGAGGCCTTCCAGGAGGCCGGCCGACCGTTGCCGGTCAACCTGAAGTACCTCATCGAGGGGGAAGAGGAGATCGGAAGTCCCAATCTGGATGATTTCATCGAGCGGAACCTCTCGCGCCTCGGGTGTGACGCCGTCCTGATCTCGGACACCACCATGTTCGCGCGGGGCGTCCCCTCCATCTGTTACGGGCTGCGAGGATTGGCTTATCTGGAGATCCACGTCCAGGGGCCAAACCGGGACCTTCATTCCGGCTCCTTTGGGGGACCGGTCCACAATCCGGCGGAGGTTCTGGCCGTCATGCTGGCGTCCATGAAGGATCGCCACGGTCGGGTGACGATCCCCCACTTTTACGACGACGTGGTCCCCCTGACGGATCGGGAAAGACGGGAGTGGGCCGCCCTCCCCTTCGACCAGGAGGCCTACAAGGCGGATCTCGGAGTCGGCGCGCTGAACGGGGAGGAGGGATTCACCCCCCTGGAACAGGTCTGGGGCCGCCCGACTCTGGAGATCAACGGTCTGCTCAGCGGGTTCACCGGTGAAGGCGCCAAGACGGTCCTTCCGGCCTCGTCCATGGCCAAGGTGAGCATGCGCCTGGTGCCCAATCAGACTCCCGGCAAGATTGAGAAGCTTTTCGAGGACTATGTCCGGTCGGCGGCCCCGCCCACGGTCGAGGTCGCGGTGAGAAACCTGCACGGAGGGAGGGCCTGGGTGGCATCGCTGGACCATCCCGCCCTTCGGGCGGCGGCCGCCGCCCTTGAGAAGGCCTTCGGGACGCGCCCGGTCTTCCAGAGGGAGGGCGGTTCGATTCCCGTCGTGGCCACTTTCAGCGAGCTTCTCCGGGTTCCCAGCGTCCTCATGGGTTTCGGCTTGCCCGACGAGAACGCCCACGCCCCGAACGAGAAGCTCGATCTGGGCAATTTTCACGGGGGAATCAAGGCATCCGCGTACTTTTTCGACGAACTCGGCCGCCAAGCGCCGTAGGTCGAGGTCCGGAGGAGACTGATGAATCCGCGGCTGAGCTCGATCGACGGAGGTGAGTGTTTGGAGACGATTCGCCGTCTGGACAGGATGGGAATCCGTTTCGCCGGCACCCCGGAAGAGGCGTCGGCGGCCCGGTGGCTTGCCAACCGTTTCAACGCCATGGGCCTCAGGGATGTGCGCGTGCAAGAGTTCCCCTGTCTAACCTTTGCCTACTCCCGTTGTCGGGTCGACGGTTTGTGGGGAGGAGACTGGCACCGCCTTCCCTCTATTCCCGCCGCCCATTCCGCCGCCACGCCCTCGGGCGCAGTCGAGGGGGAGTTGATCCTGGTGGAGAAGCTGCCCGCTCGACCGGCCGACTGCCGCCGCCTGCTGGAAGGGAAGGTGGGACTCGTTTTCTGCTCGGAGATCTTTCAGCGGGACCGCTTTCGCCGAATCATGAGGGCGGGACCGCGGGCTCTCCTGCTCGTGGACGATCGGTTCCCGAATGACTGGACCGTGGCCATAGGTTTTCCCCGCCACTGGGTCGATTTGATCTCCTGTCCCGTCGTGAATCTGCCTCACGCCGCGGCGTGGGACGCCGTCCGCCATGGAATGTCACGAGTCCGGCTGGAAGTCGGTTGCCGAGTCGAGGAGTCGGTCTCCCAGAACGTGATCGGCGAGATCCCGGGTCGTGAGAGGGCAGAGGAGGTGATCGTTGTGTCCGCCCACCATGATTCGGTGATCAACAATTCCGGAGCGGATGACAACGGTTCCGGAGTGGCCGCGGTGCTGGCTCTGGCCCGCTGCTTCGCCGGGGAACCGGGCCGCCGAACGCTGCGCTTCATTTCCTACGGGGCGGAGGAGCAGTTGTCGGAGGGGGCCCGCCACTACGCGCTGGAGGCGTCGGACCGAGATCGCATCCAGTTCGTGCTCAATGTCGACGCCGTTGGAGCGTGGATGGGACAGACGGACATCTATTACACGGGGGCCCCAGAGTTGGCGGCGACGGTGGAGGAGGTGAACCGGGAGCTCTCCTTCCCGGGCCACGTGCGGCGGGAGTTGTCCCCCTTCAGCGACCACTTCCCCCTGAACCTGTTCGGGATTCCCGCTGTCTGGTATTATCGCCGCAGTTATCTGACGGCGCGACATTTCCACCATAGCGCCCTGGAAACTCCGGACGTCGTCTCCCCCGCGGTGTTGGAGCGGACGGTCCGCGCCCAGGCGGCGCTTCTGGAGCGGGTGGTCGACGCCGCGGAGATGCCCTTTCCCCGTCACATTCCGGCCAGCCAGTTGAGGCGGCTCAGGAAGATGGGCCGGGACTGGTGCGGCTTGAAGGATATCTGATCGCCGGGATGCCCTCCCCGACGGAGCCAACCTATCGCTCGTCGCGGTCTACGCCATCTTTGTCAGCCAAGGCCGTCAAGAGGCGGCCGGCGGGATGTTCTGGTTAACCCTGAAGAGGTTCTTCGAATCGTACCTGGCCTTCACCGACGCCAGACGTTCGTAGTTCTCTCCGTAGGTCGCCTGAACGCGCCCGTCGGCCTCGTCGTCCATCATGAAATTCACGTAAGCCCCCTCGAGGTTGAACGGGTGGACGGCCTTCCAATAGGCGCGTCCCCAGATTTTCAAGGCGTCGGCCTGCTTCGGGTCGGAGTCGACCCCCGCGATGACCATGGACCAAGTGGCGTCGCGTGTGCGCCACGCGGTCGCATCCTTCGGGATGCGGCGGACGGCGCCGTCGATGGGGTAAAGGTGCATCAGCGACAACTCGCTCGGCGCTTGGGCGGCCTGTGCGATGTGGGTTTCGATTGCCTCATCCGGCAGGGACTTCACGAAGTCGCCCTTCCAATACCACTGCAGGCCCCTTGGAAAGAAGGGGTCGAAGAGAGTCTGCATTGCCGGGAACGGCATCGCACCCATCCAGTTGAAGATTGGCGACGGAAGGGACTCGAGCAGTCGCGCCATGACCTTCTCGCCCTCCTCCGCCGGGCCATTGTAGCTGGAGATGACGGCACATGCGTGCCTACCCCAGTAATCCTTTGGGAACGGGTCCATGGACGGCACCGTCTTAAGGCCGACGAAGGCACCCAGTTCCTCGGGCGCGGTCGGCAGGAAATCGCGATACGCGCGCATCACGGCCTTGGCGTGAGTAGCTTCCCAAAAGATCGGACCCGCGTAAACCGTGCTGACCGGGTGCGCCTGGAACAGGAAGCTCGTGACGACACCGAAGTTGCCGCCTCCGCCACGGAGGGCCCAGAAGAGATCCGGGTGCCGGCTCTCGCTAGCCGTTACAAAACTGCCGTCGGCCAGGACAACGTCCGCTTCGAGCAGGTTGTCGATCGTGAGGCCGTACTTGCGTGTAAGGTACCCCGTGCCGCCACCGAGGACGAGGCCCGAGACGCCGGTGGTGGAGACGATGCCAAAGGGGACAGCCAGCCCGAACGGGTGGGTGGCGTGATCGACGTCGCCCGACGTGCAGCCGGAATCGACTCGAACGGTTCCGCTCGCGGGATCCACCCGCACACTCCTCATCATCGACAGTTCGATCACCAGGCCGTCGTCGCAGCTGCCAAGCCCCGGGCCATTGTGCCCGCCTCCGCGGATTGCGATGAGCAGGCCTTGGTCGCGACCGAAATTCACTGCGGCGATGACGTCGGCAACGTCGCGGCAACGCGCAATAAGGCGCGGCCGCTTGTCGATCATGCCATTGTAGAGCTTGCGGGCCTCATCGTAGTGCTCGTCGCCTCGTTGAATCAACGCACCGCGCAGGCTCGCCTTGAATGTTTCTATGGTTGTAGCGTTGGACATGAGTTCCTCCCGTCAGTTGTTGGCGGTTTGTCAAGTATCCGGAAGCCCGTCGGTCCTAAGCGCTGGGCACCGATGACGACCGGCCCGAGGGTTCCCCCTCCGATCCGGTTCATAAAGACCGACTTGGCGAGGCGAAATCCGCAGTCTGTCAAAGGTTCGTTCGGACTTCCGGAGCCGGCAAGCCAGCCCCGGCCCTTGACAGACGAGGATTTCGGCTCACACGAACGGTCAACCAGTAGAGGTTCCAGCCTCAGTCGCGATCTGAAGTTGCCGCGCGACTCGGATACAGAATTCTTGAAACGAAACTACCGCGCATTCTGCCCAAGGTCAACCGGCGGTTGTGGGAATCTCGACTCCGGCGTCAGACCGGAGGACGACCGGATTCTCCGGCGGCACGTTTCTCGACGACTCGGGCTGCCGGCTGTCCGCCGCCAACCGGTTTCTTCGGCTTCACCCAAGTGTCCGATCCGAAGTCCACGGAAACCGGGGGGATTCGACCTGTGAATGAAAACGGGTAGAATCCCCTTATCATGAGAAGATTGAGCCGGTGGTCGTGGATCCTTGTCTGCCCGATTCTTGGAGTCTCCGCTTGGGCCCAGCCCCGGGAGTTGTTCAACGGACGAGACCTGTCCGGTTGGGTCGAAGTGGGCAAGACGGGAATTTGGGCGGTGGAGGACGGCGAGTTGGTCGCCCGGTCGCCGGGAAACTACCCCAATTGGCTGCGATCGGAGCGACAACATGAGAACTTCCACCTGAGCCTCGAGTACCTGATGCCGGGCTGGTGTGAGGCGGGGGTTTTCCTGCAGGCCCCGGCACACGGACGGCCCTCCCGGGCCGGCGTGAAGATCCATCTTCGTCACAACGATCTGGATCAGGGGGCTCGGTCCGTGGGCGCCATCTACGACGTCGCGGCGCCTCTGGTTCGAGCCAACCGGGAGGTGCGCCAGTGGAACCGACTGGAGATCACTATGGATTGGCCGCGTTTTGCGGCTCGCCTCAACGGGGAACTGATTCAAAACCTGAATCTGGAGCTGCACCCGGATCTCCGCTGGCGTCTCCGTCGCGGCTATATCGGCTTTCAGGACCTCGGATGCCGCATCCGCTACCGCGATGTCCGCATTGAGGAACTGCCGGGGAAGGAGCGGTGGACCGAGCTTTTCAATGGAACCGACCTCTCCGGCTGGCGGATCGAGGGGGACGCTCCCTGGCGCGTCGATGAGGGCTGTATCGTGTCGGACGGGGGAAACGGCTACCTGATCACCGACGAGTCCTTCGGCTCCTTCGTGTTTCAGACCTACGCTCGGACCTCACCCCTCGCCAACGGCGGGGTCTTCTACCGTTGGAAGTCGCGGCAGGAACGGGGATATGAGGCTCAGATCTACAATGTTCCGGACACCACCAACCCCACCGGCAGCATCTACGGGGTGGTGCCGGCCTCCGGACCCTCCCCTCGCGACGGGGAGTGGTTCCTTCTGCAGATCGTGTCGGACGGCGCATACTCGGCCGTGTTTGTGGACGGAGAGAAGGTCGCCGAGTCCTACGGGTTGGAGGAGGAGGATCGAGGCCGGATAGCCCTGCAGATGCACAGCCGGAACGCTCGAATCGAGTACTGCGGTCCCCGGATTAGAAGTCTTGAGGTGGAGTAGTCCGACCGGTCCGACAAGTCCGACCGGCTCGCCTGGGGTTCACCTGTCCACTACGCCTCCAGGACGACGGCGGCCACCGCGTACTCGCTGGCATGGGTGATGGTCACGAAGGCGGAGCGGGCGCCGCGGGCCTCGAAGATCTCCTTGGCTCGCCCATAGAAGTTCAACTCCGGCTTCCCCTTCTCGCCGGGCACGACCTCGACGTCCTGCCAACGGATCCCCTCCTGCCACCCGGTCCCCAGCGCCTTCAACGCGGCCTCCTTGGCGGCGAACCGGCCGGCGAAGTGCTGGTACCGGTTCTTCCGGCCCAGACAATACTCGAGCTCAGGGGGGGTGAAAACCCGTTTGGCCATGGTGTCGCCACTCTGCAACGCCTGGCTGATTCTCCGAACCTCGACGATGTCGATTCCCAGACCTACCACCACTTTCGTGCTACCCTCGCCCTCAGCCGATGTTAACCTGGAAGACCGTGCCGGGAACGGGCGGCTGCGTTACCTTTCCCGAACTGGACCGAATTGCCCATTTTATCCATCTGGTCACGTTGCGCCAACCTCCGCGGACTGCGGTCGAAGAATCCAACACACGGGTTCTCGCAGGCGAGGGGATCGACCTGAGCGCGGTCGTACTCCTCCGGCAGGTCCACTCGGACAAGACGCTGGTTCTGGGTGACCCTGGGGCGATCGCGGCAACCGATCGCACAGTGGGACCCGCCGATGGGGTCATCGCAACGAAGCCCGGCCTGTTCCCCGTGATTCGAACCGCGGACTGCGTCCCGGTCGTGGCGGTCGCCCCGCGGACTCGAGCCGTCGGCTTATTTCACGCCGGATGGCGGGGGACTCGATCCCGCGTCGTGGAAAAGGGCCTGGCGGAACTCCTCAGCGTCGCCCGGGTTCCTTCGAAGGACGTCATTCTGGCCATCGGGCCCTGCATCCGGGCATGCTGCTACGAGGTGGGGGCGGAGGTTCACGCCGAGTTTGAGGAAGCGGGATTCGGTCGGGACTGTGTCCAAGCCAACGGCCACCTCGACCTGGTCGAGGCCACCCGCATCCAGGCCCGCCGCGGCGGGGTCGAGCGAATCCTGGACTGCGGCATTTGCACCTCCTGTCGGAACGATCGGTTCTATTCCTATCGACGGGAGGGAACGGCGCATCGGACCTGGACCGTCGCCGGTTTTGTACAGTGACCGGCTCCGGATTCGCCCGCGAGTACGGCTCGTGTGATTCCGTCCGGACACGAAAGCGACCGGCTATTCCGTCTCGTTGATCCAGATGTCGAGTCGGGGAGCCTCCCACGTATAGGGCTTACCGAGAACGTCGAGTCTCCCGTCCCCAGTGAGGTCGACGATCCGGGACTCGTGAAGGCCAAAACCCGTGGTTACCACAATTTCCCGGAATCCACCGCGGCCGTCCCCCAGCAGGATTCGGGTCTTGGGCTCCGGGTGGCTCAGTCGCATCTCGGCGCAGAAGATGTCCAGGTTTCCGTCCCCGTCGAAGTCGATCAGTTCCAGCGAATGCCCGTCGTGGACCTCCTCGACCAGAATTGTGGGGTTCCACCTCCCGTCCCGCCATTCATACATCATCAGAGGACCGGAGCCGTCCCCCACGACCAGGACCACTTCGGGCCGCCCTCCCGGTATCAACTGGCCGGCGGCCGCCCTGGAAAAGGCGTAGCCCTCATCGATAATGTGAGTGGAGAACGTACCGTCCGCCTCATATCGGAACCAGCGTCCGCCGCCGAGAATGTTCTCCACCCCGTCCCCGTCGATGTCGGCGCGGGCGAGACCCTCGTGCTCGTTGACGCGTTTCCATTGAGGATAGGTTCCCCGCTGGGGAGGCTCGGATTCGTCGCTATACTCGTAGACCACCTCCAGCTCCCAAGGCCCCGACTCTCTTGGATTCTCTGGAACTCTCGCCAGATACAACCGCCCGGCGTTCTGATTCCAGAAGATCAGGTCAGCGTCGCCGCTGCCGTCGAAATCGACGAAGAGCTGGTCGTGGTGTTTGGTCGCCCCCGAATCCTTGATCGTGTGCCGCTTCCAGGGCACCTCGGGGTCGAAATCGGGATACGGATTCTCCCACCACCAGACCTGGTTGCTCCCCGCGTCTCCGCCGAAAACCACATCCAGGTCGCCGTCCCGATCGATGTCGTAGACAGCCGAGCCGGCCTCGATTCGAAGCGCCTCCCCCTCGACGACGTACCGGCTCCAGCCATTGCCCGTATACCGGTACCACACCACCGCGGGCGCCTGGGTTCTTTCCGCGATCAGAAAGTTGTTGATGCCGTCGTTGTCCACGTCGAACACCGCCGTCGCCGTCTGCTGGTTTCCCGGGTTCGGGACCGGCAGATCGGTGTTGACGGTGGACAGGTGACGCCATTCGAAGGGGGGTGTGTCCGAGACCGGAGGACCCGACTCCGAAGGCTCATCGGCACAGGCCGACACGGCAAAGACAAAAAGCACGGCCGCGACTGCGATCCGAGCAACCATAACCCCCTCCCTCCCGGTCCGCGTTGACACCATAGATTACAGGAAACTACCGTCGAATCAAGGGACGGTGGGCCATGATCGGCTGAGTGTGACCTTGCCACTCCCGTTCATGCCGTCCGAAGGTTGGGACGCCCGGGGCGCGGTAAGCGCGGGGGCCTTCTGCTAGAATGAAAGGGTCGAGCCAATGACTTATTGTGCCGCGACGCGCGAATCGGATCGATGGCTGAAACACGCGATAGAAGCCCCTCCACGGCCGTCATAGTTGTCCCGTGGCTGATCTCCGGGTTGGCCTTAGTCGGGGTGGCCTTGGTCGGCTATCTCCTGATGGAGCGAATAGGCGGCCTGGAGAGTCTGCTGGAGGCTCAGAACACGCGACTGACCAACCTCGCCGCATCGGTGGAGGCAGCCCGAAACGCCGCCGAGGAGGCCCGGCAGAAGGCGCTCGACGCCGAGGATTTCGCCCGCATTTCCGCCGAGGGCCGACTTCGGGCCGAGGCCCATCGGGAGGCTTCGGAACAACGGGCGGACCACCTGGCGCGAGAGGCTGAGGAGGCTCGGGCGTCCGTCGCCCAAACGCAGGAGGAGTTGGCCCGTCTGCGGAGAGAGCGCGACGTCGAGATGAACCGCCTCCAGAGGGCCCTGAACCGGATCGCCGACACCCGTCGGACGAGCGAGGGCGTGGTGATGAACCTGGGAAGCGACACTATCCGGTTCGACTTCGACCGCGCCGAACTGAAGCCGGAATACCGGGAGCTGCTGAGCCGGATTGCGGGGATTTTGCTGACGTCCAGCGGCTATCGAGTTCAGATTTACGGCCACACCGACGACATCGGGACCGATGTGTACAACCAGCGCCTATCCGAACGGCGAGCCCAGACGGTTCGCGACTACCTGGTCGGCGCGGGAATCGACCCTCAAATCATTACGTTTACGGGGTTCGGTAAGACCAACCCGCTACTTCCGGCGGACAGCCCGGAAGCACGGGCCAAGAACCGCCGCGTTGAGATCGGCATCATCGACACGGCGATCAGTTACGAGGGCTTGGCCCAGGAGACCCCATAGGACCTCTCGTCCCCAAGGCCGGACTGGGCCGCCACTCCATGGGTCGGGGAAACTACCAGCGATCCCGCCGGTCGCTCCGGGGTGGGCCGTCCCCCCGGTCCATTCGCGGCTTGGCGGCGTTCACCGTCAAGGCCCGGCCATCCAAGTCCGTCCCGTTCAGCTTCCGAATCGCCTCTTCCGCCTCCTCTTCGTTCGGCATCTCGACGAAGCCGAAACCGCGGGAGCGCCCCGTGACCCGGTCGGTGATGACACGCGCCGAGTCCACACTCCCGTGAGCCGAGAAGAGCTCCTCCAGTTGCTGATCCGAAACCGAGTAGGGCAGACCACCCACAAAAATTCTCTTACTTGACATATCCTCCGCCTCCAAAAAGAGGGTCGCAGTCACACCCAGAGAAACAGCAAAAACGGCTCAAATAGGCCGCCAAGCACGAAACCGCGAGCTTGAATTTTTTGAGTAACTCACAAGGCGGGACACAACCGGTACGAAAAAACGAAACCAACCAAACACCAACCATTTACCTCCCGTACGCGCCTAAGAAAGCGCCGGGGTGACTTCACTCTAGCCAGCTTTGACAGCAAAGTCAACACAAGTATTCATTCCCTGGCATTCCCACACTCCCCGCGCAGGACACTTTCAGCCCGTTCCCTGCCGGTTGCAACCTGCGTCTCGCGGGAGTCTCCTTCCGGCCCGGTTCGCGCCGCACCCGCCGGCGACAGCCGGGATGAGGCTGTCGTTCTCTCCACCGCCCAAGGTCGAACTGGAAACGACGGTTGACAGTCGAGTATGATGGGTGGGCGACGATCCTGTATCGAAATCGCGAGATGCATCACGAACAACAACCGTCACAGTTGGATGAGCGGTCACGCAACGTGCTTAAGACTGTGATCAAGGAGTATGTTCGTGTCGGCAAACCGGTCGGGTCGCGGCGCCTTTCTCGAATCTACCGGGAGAACCTGAGTCCGGCTACACTTCGGATGGTCATGGCCGATCTGGAGGAAGCGGGCTACCTGACTCAGCCCCACACCTCCGCCGGCCGGATCCCCACCCAGGAGGGCTATCGTCTCTACGTCCAGTTCCTCCTAAAAGCGAAGGCTCTGCCGCCGGAACAACTCGGGCAGATTCGGAAGTGTCTGGAGGATGAAACCGATCCCCTGGAACTGATGAATAAGACCTCCCGGTTGCTTTCCGCCTATTCGAACAACATTGGGATCGTGCTTCCCCCTCCACTGTCGCGGGCCAGTCTGCGACACATCGAGTTCGTCAAGATCGGCGCGCGGCGGATTCTGGTGATTCTCGTGAGTCGGGCGGGGTTGGTGCAGCGCCGGTTCCTCCGCATGGACGAGGACTTTAGCCAAACGGAGCTGGACCAGGCGGGCCGGTACCTTGTGGAGCATTTCTCCGGTCGCAGCTTGTCGGAAATCCGATCCGAGCTGATCCGGATGATGTCGCGCGAGCAGGCGCTTTACGACCGGTTGCTGAAGACGGTCATACTGGTGGGATCGGCCACGCTGTCCACTTCCGACGAGGAGGAGGCGGACGAGTCGCAGGTCTACCTGGGAGGAGCCGCCCGACTGATCCGGTCCCTGGAGTCGGCCGACATCGACCGCCTGATCGCGTTGCTGCAGACCTTCGAGGAGAGGAAGCGACTGGTCAAGATCATTACCGAGTGCCTTCGGGAAACCTCCCACGGGCCTTCCGTCACGATCGGACTCGAGAACCACATACCGGGAATGCGCGACTGGACTCTCATCACGTCCCCCTATCGCTGTGACGGTCAGACCAGTGGGACGCTCAGCATCCTCGGCCCCTCGCGCATGGAGTACGACCGCGCCATTAGTCTGGTAGACTACGTCGCGAGGTTGTTCGGCCAGATCATGGGCAACAACTGAACGGGCGATTTCTCTGGGCAATCTTGCATCGCTCCCGGCGGAATCTTAAGAAACAAGTTTGGGTGTGCGGGACGCGTCACGCCTCCCGTATGCGACCGCTGAGCCGCGATGCAAAGGTGATCAGATGATTAGATTCAGAGGGTCCGACAAGGTGGAGTTGAGCCGCGATACCGAGACGCCTGAGGAGGTCGAGGAGACTCGCGACGGAATTTCTGAATCGGCTGCGGAGGATTACTCCGAAGCGAAGGATCCCGATCTGGGCTCGCAGGTTAAAGAACGGGAGGCCATCCAGCGGGAGCGCGACGAGTATTATGACCTCCTGCTCAGGAAGCAGGCCGAGTTCGAGAACTACCGGAAGAGGGTCCAGCGCGAGAGTGAGGAGGCCCGAGTGGCCGCTCAGGCCGAGATCATCGCCGAACTGCTCACGGTTATCGATGCCTGTGAGAAGGGTTTGGACAGTATGCGATCGGAGAAGCCAGCCGAGACTTTGGACTCCTTCGCCGACGGTTACGAATTGCTCCTCCGGCAGTTGAAGGCCCTCTTGGAACGATACGATGTCAGGGAGGTCCCCGGGGTGGGCGCCGAGTTCGACCCGAACATCCATGAGGCCGTCAATCGGGAAGTCGGCAGAGATTTCGATGAGAACGAGATCGTCGAGGAGTACCGAAAAGGCTACTTGATCGGAGAACGGCTGCTTCGACCTTCGCAAGTGAAGGTTGCGGTTTGGCCCGACGAGTAAGCCCCGGGACACGAACTGGGCTCTTTTGCCCGGTTCGTCGTTGGAGGAGCCACGGGAGTCGGCCATTTGAAGAGAGACTATTACGAGATTCTGGGAGTGGATCGAGGCGCGCCTCAACAGGAGATCAAGAGCGCCTATCGAAAGCTGGCCGTCAGATACCACCCGGATCGGAATCCGGGCAACGGAAGCGCCGAAGAGCTGTTCAAGGAGGCGGCAGCTTCCACCCGGATCGGAATCCGGGCAACGGAAGCGCCGAAGAGCTGTTCAAGGAGGCG
>CAYRCA010000078.1:0-11932 GCA_964422565.1 uncultured Acidobacteriota bacterium
CTGGGTGAATCCGATCTTAGCCAGGTGATACATGACCTGGGGGCGCGTGAAGGCCTCCGACAGGAAGATCGTCTCGGGATGGTCCTTCCGGATTTCGCCGATCACCCATTCCCAGAAGGCGAACGGTTTGGTGTGCGGGTTGTCGACGCGAAAGATGCGGACACCCTGGTCGATCCAGAATTCGATGACGCTCTTAAGCTCGGTCCAGAGTTCCCGCCACGGCTCGATCTCGAAAAAGACTGGATAGATATCCTCGTACTTCTTCGGCGGATTCTCCGCGTACTGCACCGTGCCGTCGGGCCGTCGACGGAACCACTCGGGATGTTCCGTCACGTAGGGGTGGTCGGGAGCGCACTGGAAGGCCAGATCCATCGCCAGTTCGATGCCGTGCGCTCGCGCCTTCTCCAGCAGTCGGCGGAAGTCCTCCAGGGTGCCGAGCCTGGGGTGGATGGCCTTATGTCCCCCTTCCTTCGATCCGATGGCCCAAGGGCTGCCCAGATCCCCGGGGGGCGCCGCGGAAGCATTGTTCCGTCCCTTGCGGTTCACTTTGCCGATCGGATGGATCGGCGGCAGGTAGAGCACGTCGAAGCCCATGGAGGCGACATAGGGGAGGCGGGCTTCGCAATCGGCCAGGGTCCCGTGTTCTCCCGGTCGGGGCGAACAGGAGCGGGGAAACATCTCGTACCAGGCTCCGTAGCGTGCCTTCGGGCGGTCGACCACGACGCAAAGCCGCTTCTCGTAGGTCGTCGCCCACTTGAGGTTCGGGTGCCGGGCCGCCGTCTTCCTCAACCGCTCGTCCAGGGCGGCCTGAACGCGCGCGTTGGGTTCCTCCTCCGAGCGAAGAGCCCCGGACCCTTTCAGCAAGACGTCCCTGTCGGTTCCCGCCGCTCGTCCGGCGGCCTCCTCGATCAGTTCCGCGCCGACGAGGAGATCCACGGAGACGTCCTGCCCGGCCCGCACTTTCTTCCCGAGACCGTGACGCCAGGTCTCGAAGTGATCCACACAGGCGCGGACCGTGTAGACATAGACCCCGATTTCATCGACGGAGAACTCGGCCCTCCAGCGGTCGTTGCCCAGGGGTGCCATGGTCCGGCGGCGCCAGTCCGACTCGCCCCGCTTGCGATAGAAGAGCGTACAGGACAGGGAGTCGTGTCCGTCGGCGAATATATCGGCCTCCACGACGACTCGTTCCCCCACGACCCGTTTTGCCGCGTGCCTCCCACCCTCCACTTCCGGAGAGAGGCCTTTGATGACGACCCGTCTTCTTCCGTCCAGTGCCTCCATCGTTGGCCTCCGCTGTTCCCCGGGGTGATGTCCCCGCAAGGTTTCCTGGTCGCCGTTCACTTCACCCCGGCCCCGGCGCGGGGCGAGGGGTGCCGGGCCGCGTCTTCAACGGTGCGTTGAGGCGCTGATTCTTCGGCCGATCCGCTTGTGTCCGGCGGGTCTTCCCACATCGTCGGTTCCGCATCTCGATCCAATGGACGGGCTTCCGGCGACGCCTCACCGCCCTCTTGGGGTCAGCCCGGCAAGGCTGAGATGGCGGAGGTGTGGGTCCCGAGTCCTGGGGAATAGCCCTCGACTTGTGGCCGCTGAAACCGCTGAATCGCTCTCTTCCCGACGCGCTCTCGCCGTTCTCTCCACCTTGAACCAAGGTCGATAACACTTGATTCTACACGAGATCGGGCCCTTTGTCACGGGCCGCCCGCTTCCCGCGCCTCCCGCTTCCTCGCTACGCGCCCGTCGGACAGCAGTGGGAATGGGGGGCCGGGTCCAGTTCGCCGCTTTCACTCTGGACCCTTGTCCGGGACTGAAGGGCGGGCAGGGCGGGAAGCGGTGAGGGGTACCCGAACGGCGCTCCACGCCGGGCCCGGGGCGCCGGTCGATTTAGAAGAACGCACTCTTCACGTCGGGGTCGGCCTCCCTCCAAAAGAGGCACAGAATGCTCTCGATGAAGTACAGAATGGATGTCACGCCGGCGAGATGCAGGTACCAGTTCCCCAACCCGCCCAGCAATTCGAGGGGGATAAGCAGGTAGATTAGGACGCCCAGGAACTTTCCGGTCAAGAGGTGCAGGAACAGGAGCCGTCCCGTCCGCAGGAGCGACAGGATGTAATAGAGGATGCCCAACGGAGCGACCACCATCAGGTAATCGGCGACGACCGTCCATCGCTCCGGGAAGAGATACCGGGTCCAGACCAGAACCGCAATGAAGAACAGCACGTCGGCCATCCCGTCGAGATTTGCTCCCCGGCTGGACTGCGTCCCGAGTTTTCTCGCCATGGGTCCGTCCAGGAGGTCGGTCAGCGCCGCCACACCCAGGAGGACGAGGGAGGCGGTCACCTGTCCGCGCGCCAACAACACGCTGATGGGTAGGATCAGAATCACCCGCGCGATCGAGAGCACGTCGGCTGGAGCAAGACTCTTCAGTTGGCTGCGCATCATTCCACCGCGGCTGAGCGGGAGATTCGTCCCCGGGTCCACTCACTTTAGTACGGAAACGCCCGCCTGGGTAGCAAGGACGTCGGGCTGCGCCGGGACGGGACGGGGGGGCGCACGTAACGGACTTCGGCAAGCTGAGGCGCCGGACCGTGCGGGGGATGGTCTTCAGCGGCAAAGCCGGACCGAAACGTGTCGAGGATCTCCCCGTTGGCGTGAGCCGGATCGGTCGGCGCCTCAGCGCTCCCAACTGAGTATACCGGCGGGGATATCCAGGTGCAGCCGCTTCAGACCCAGGGAAAGCGGACCCAGAACCCCATCCACGCCGGCGCAGGGAGCGGGTCCGCCCAGGAAGGCGGTGGTCCGCCCCCAGGATGTGTTGCCCAGCGAGACCTCGTGCAGGTGAATCACCCTTAACGCTCCCCGCCCTGCGAGGCTGCGGACTCCCTTCTCCTCCCCGGTCGGCCGCACGGCGACTCGCGCCGCCACCTTTGCCCCGCAAAGCATGAGGTCCGCGGCCCCGGTGTCGAGGAGCACGCGAAAAGGCTGCTCGTGGACGTACAGATGGACGGCGATAAAGGGCAATCCTCTATGGAACGCCACGGAATTCCCGCCGTGCGTAATCGGTCCAAACCGCAGCACTCTCGATTCATAGTCGATGGTCACTGGAGTCTGCTTCAACAGATCCAGCCCGATCAGAGCGTCGATTCGCAGGGATCGACGCGCGTCCGGGAAGGACAGTTCCGCTACCCAGCCCGGCATCTCATCGAATCGAAGGGGTCCAATCGTCAGTCTCGGTATCGTCACGGCTTGAGCCGCCACCGGAGTGGCGTAAGCCAGGACGCTCCTGGTTGCGCCCTTGATCCCAAGCTTCCGGGCGATCCGGGGGCTGAGAACGGTCGATGACGCCCCGGTGTCGATGACTAGATTCAGGCCATCCAGAGGACCGATCGAGCCTCTGACCACGATGAAGTGGCCGTGGAGTTCGAAGGGGACGTCCGCTCCGGGGTGGCCCGGCCGCGTTTCGGGGCATCCGGAGCTCTCTGGAGGGAACACGGACCCCAGTGCCGGGATGGCCGGCGATTGCTCGTCCAAACGCGGCTCGAGATCCTTCTTCAGATCGGGAATTGCCGGTCCGTCGGATTCAACGAGTTCGGCCTCCAACTGAACCGCCGCCGCCTCCGCTGAAACGGACGTCTCCTGACCTTCCAAGCGGGTGAATGAGAATAATAGGACCAGCAGCCAACCTATAAGGTTCGCCGGGATACGATGCCGGCTTCGAGACCCGCCGCTGGTGCGCGTCCGAGGGAAGGGTACCTGCCCGACCCCCCTTCGGTACGGCCACCCGGACTGGACCCTGGGTGCCATCGCCCCGTCTCGCTTTCCAGCCTGATTCCAGCCCGTCCTTGTCGGGAGTCCGCGGCTGGGAGGCTCAATACGAGCGTGGCACTAAGCAATAACAAATGTCAACTTAAATAGTTTCAAAATTCTCTACAATGTAAATATGTGAACGATGATGACAGAGGGCAATGTTGGGGCCTAACGGGACCGCGACCTGGTTCAATCGGAAATGGGTCGATTTGCAGGGCGTTGGCGCACTCGACCCTACCCCCAGTTGATCAACCCGGTATTGCCGCCCCCCTTCTCGAGATTGATATCCATGCCCCGTTGGTTGGTCTCCCAAGCACCGGAAGTGAAGTCGGGCACCTCCACCGAGTTGGAGCGGTTGGCAACCGACTGCTCGCTCAGCGGGATGATGGCACTCCAGAGGGCCGCGTCGTAGACGTCGTTCTCCAACGGCAGGCCGTTGCGCAGGCAGTCGATCAGGCGCCAGTCCCTTGCATCGGTTCTCGCGTAGGAGCGTTCCGCCCTGCCGGCGTCGGCCCGCCGGACCATCTCGTTGAACCGCTTGGTGATCTCGGGCGTGTACTCTTCCATGAGGACATCGAACTCTTCCCGGGAGAGCCACCCCTCGTGACCGGTCGAAATCCGGGGAGGTCCCGACTGGTAGGTCCCTTTGGTGCCGCTGATCAGGCTGAAGCGGACGTCGGGGCGGGGCGAGGAGACGTCGTGCTGAATCATGATGGTGCGGCCCTTCTTGGTACGGATCAAGGTGGTACTCATATTGCCGCGAAGATCCCGGCCGACGTACGGATTCCAATAATCATCCCCGGTTGCCAGCTCTCTCATTTTCCGGTCCAGCGTAAAGTCGGCGCTCGACATGGAGACCAGGTAACTCATCTGGTCCCCGTAGTTGAGGTCCATCATCTGCGCTACGGGACCCAGGCCGTGGTGCGGGTAGAGGCTGCCGTGCCTGCCGATGTTCTCCTCCAGGCGCCAGGGACGAAAACCGAACCAGCTGAACTCATCCCTGGTCCACCTTGCGTTGTCGGAGACCCGGTCGTGAATATAGGCGCCCTCGCCGTGGATCAGTTCGCCGAAGAAACCCTTCCGGACCATGTTCAGCAGAACCGCCGAGATTCCGACATGACAGTCGCCCGACAACTGGAAACAGTGCATGCGGGTCCGTTCCGAAGTCTCCACCAGTTGCCAGCATTCCTCGATGGTCTGGGCGGCGGGCAGCTCCGCGTAGACATGTTTCTTGTGCTCCATCGCATAGACCGACTGGGGCGCGTGCAGACGCCAGGGGGTGGCGATCACGAAAAGGTCGATGTCGTCGCGTTCACAGATCTCTTTCCAGGCGTCCTCGCTTCCCGAATAACCGTCCGGACGGTGTGAAGTCCGGCGAAGCAGATCGGTCGCGCGCTCCACCCTTTCGGGGAGGAGATCGTTCAAAGCTCGGATTTCCACGCCCTCGATACGCGCCAGGCGCGCGACCGTCCCCGATCCGCGGGAGCCCACACCGCTGATCGCCACCCGCACCGTTTCCAGCTTCGGAGCCGCGTAGCCGTGCATGTTGAATCGTTGTTGCGAGCGTCGGCGCGGCTCTGTTTCGCCGCCGGCGCCGGCGCCCATCGCCAGGCCGGCTCCGCCGACACCGAACCATTTCAGGACATCTCTACGGTGTGCTTTCATCGTCTTTCACCTTGGGTTGGCGGTTACAGTCTTCGTTATTTCGGGTCCGGATGTTCGGCCCCGGACGGCTCCGGCCAGGTTCAAACCTCCGTCCAGTTCATGATCCTGCGGGCGTTGCCGCGGTAGAGAGGCTCCAACACCTCCGCGGGCAGTTCGAGGCCGTAATACCTCCACCAGATCCGGCCGGTCATGTACTCGTCGGCGCTCTCGAGCAGCCGCCACCAACTCCGGTACATACCCATGTCCATCCCCATATCGGTTCCGAAGAGAACTCGGTCCGACCAGGTTGCAAGAAACTTCGAGGCGGCCCTGGGCATCCGGCCGATCTCGTAATCGCGGGCCGAAAGGTCGAGATAGAGGTTGGGATAGCGTTCCAAGGCCCTGCCCAGGGAGACCGGATCGTGGCCCTGATTGCTCAGGTGACAGCAGATGAAGGTCGTCTCGGGATGCCTCTCCAGCGTGCGGTCCCGGACCGCCAGCAACTCCCCGTGGGAGAGGATGTCTTGCCCGTACTGATTGAACTGTTGATAGACCGGCGTGCGCTCCTGGAAAACGTCCGGCGGCTCCCACGCGGAGGGGTGGTCGGCGACGTGCAGATTCACCGGCAACCGGAGTTCGGCGCATTTCCGCCAAAACGAGTCCAAACGCGGATCGTCCGGATGCAGCCGCTCCGCGGGAGCCAGGCTGCGATCCCGGGTCAAGCCCTTCCCTTTGTCGGTCAACTCGCCCACGCCCCGAGCCCCCTTCCGGAAACATCGCGCCAGCTCCGCCGCCGCCCGCTCCGGGTAGTCCGGCTCGTCGATGCCGCGGATCTCCAAGCCGCAGTAGAGCTGAAACCGGTCTGGCCAGGACCCGAGGTAGTAGTCCACAAGGCGGTCGAACTCCTCACCCGTCGCCCCGGTCAGCACGACGGAAAGCTCCACTCCGACCTCGTCCATCGTGTCCACCCATTCGGCCAGCCCGTCGGCGGGGTCTCGTCCCGCGCGTTCGGCATAGTTGTGGACATGGACGTCGATAACGGGGGAGCTCGCTCTCGGCACGAACGTTTCCGGAAGCACCGCCGAAGAGCGTGGCGCATAATCCCTGAGGCTGACGTGGTCCATCGGCCCGGCCCGCTCCGGGACTCCGGGGCCTTCCCACGAGCCGTACTTCACCCGCCGCCATTCGGGATCCGCTTGCCAGCGATCCGTGGCCGGGGGTTCGGCCGTCGACGCCGCACATGCGGGTAGAACTCCCGCGGTGAGACCCACACCCGCCAGACCGGTCGTTTTCAGAAAATCCCTTCGGTCCTTGTTCATAAATCCCGCCGTTCCTTGCTCCGGGCGTGTCGGCCACGAGAGCATGATCGAAAGGGATTGTACCCGGAGTGTGTCGAGAAGGCACGCCATATTTCGACGCCAGACCGTACCATCGGACGACTGGAGCGCGTGGCCCGTCGCCTCCTCTCGACTTCTGGAGCTTTGCCTGCCAGTGCACCCAAGACCTTACCGGCCCAACATTCCTCTGCGTCATGCTGCTCCCTCCTGGGGATGCGTAGGCGCTCGTACGGCGGGTACGGGGAGAATCAGGTGCCGCGGTGGCGTCACCCCGGTGCAGCCGCAAGGTAAAGGTAGCCGATCGGGTCATTCCGGCAACAGCGGGGTCGATGGGTTCGGCCGATTCGCCGGGAAGGGAGGGGACGTCGTCGCGTTCACGAATCCGGTCCCCGCGGCCGTGGAGCGAGCGGCGCGGCGAAACCCCGCAACCGGCACCGTCGTCCAACATGCTGTCAGTAGCAAAATGCTTGACCCTACGTGCACCGGGCCGTTACCATGCGTGGTATCCGCTCTCAAGAACACTGACGTGTGAATGGGCCGGTGTCGGCTCAGGGGGCAGTGGCATGGCAAGGTTCCGTCCATTTCTATGGATCGGGGTCCTCTTTTTGGCCGCGCTGGGCTGGAATGCGGCCGGGGAGGTCCATTCCTCTCAAAGATTCCAATCTTATTATCAGGGAGAGGAAGTCGAGCACTTTCTCAGGACCGGCAAGGTCATCGCCTTGCGCGGCGGCTTGGATGGAGTCACCCGCCCTCGTAAGGCCACCCTGGAGCGAGAGGGTGTGACCCGTTTTGCCGTCTTCAAGAACATCGACGTCAAGAGACACGGGATGACTACGCTTGAAAGCGGTGCGGTCGACGTACACTTTCAGGACAGTTGGAGGACGGAGGTCGCCGCCTATGAGATCGATAGGATGATCGGGCTGGGCATGGTTCCCGCCACCGTCGAACGCCGGGTTTTGAGAGATCGCGGTTCGATCCAGATCTGGGTGGATAACGAAATGTCGGAGGCGGACCGAGTCGAAAGGGGGCTGCAGCCTCCCGACGTCCAAAGCTGGAACGAGGGCATGTCTAAGGTTCGGATGTTCGACGAGCTCATTTGCAACGTGGACCGCCACCTCAACAATCTCCTGATCACCGAAGACTGGCAGATCGTGGCGATCGATCACTCCAGAGCTTTCCGGCCCATTCGAGACTTGCGCGAGTCGCAGTCGCTGACGCGCTTCTCCCGGTCCCTGCTCGAAGGGATGGCCCGGTTGGACGAGAGAACGGTGAGGAACCGTGTGGGGAGGCATCTGACTTCCTTCCAGGTCAGGGCGCTCATTGCGCGGCGGGACCTGATCCTCAAACTCGCCGGGGAACTCGTGGCGGAGAAGGGTGAGGCGGCCGTCCTCTTTCCGTAGGATTTCCGGTTACGGAGCCCGAGGTTTCCTTGACGCGATTTCCACACAACCCGCTCATCTGTGTTCGGCGGTCATCTCCGTCGTTGTCGTTTCGCGACGTCAGGGTCGCCGCGCGTTCCGCCGGACACGGGACCGGCCGCCGGGCCTTTCTCGTCCTCTTCGCGGTACTCCCGACGTTCGCACTGTTGCCGTCCGCTCCCTCGGCTTCCGAGCGTCGAGTTGTGGCCATCGGAGACATCCACGGGGACTTTGATGCGTTCTCCGACATCCTCCGCCGGGCGGGGCTGCTGGATGACGGGAACCATTGGGCTGGAGGGGACACCCTCTTCGTGCAGGTGGGGGACTTCACCGACCGCGGGCCGAAGGTTCGCCAGGTGATGGACCTGCTGATGCGGCTGGAGGAGCAGGCTCCGGCGTCCGGCGGCCGAGTCGTCGTGCTTCTCGGCAACCACGAGGTGATGAACCTCGTGGGCGACCTGCGATACC
This sequence comes from uncultured Acidobacteriota bacterium, assembly GCA_964422565.1. Taxonomy (GTDB): domain Bacteria; phylum Acidobacteriota; class UBA6911; order RPQK01; family JAPXNP01; genus CAYRCA01. Next base: position 8,675 of record CAYRCA010000078.1, read on the forward strand.
TCTCGGCTGAAGATTACGCCGGCTTTGCCGACGGCAGGTCCGAGCGACGCCGGAGGGATGCTTACCGCTCCCATCAGAGATTGGCCTCGCGCCGCGGCCGGGAGCCGCTTTCCGAGGCTGAGTGGATGGACCGGCATCCGCCCGGATTTGTCGAACACCGGGAAGCCTTCGCCCGGCGTGGTCGGTATGGACGGTGGCTGCGCGGAAAGCCCGCCGTGTTCCAACATGCCGGCGTCGTCTTTGTCCACGGGGGCATCAGTCCCACGATCGCCGCTCTGACGGCCGACGTCGATGAAATCAACAAGCGCGTCCAAAACGAGCTCCAGATTTTCGATCTTTCTGTGGAGTATCTGGTCCGGCGAAGAGCGGCGGTTCCTTTCTTTACGCTCACGGAGTTCGTTGCCGCCGCCGAAGAGGAGCTTTCCGCGCTCCAGTCTGTTTTCGGCGAACCCCACGACGATCTTCGGAGACAGAACATCGCACTGCTGGAGAGTTTTCTCGGCCAGGGCGGCTGGTATTCCATCCACCCGGAAGGCCCGCTGTGGTTTCGCGGACTGGCGGAGTGGCCGGAGGAACGCTCCCCGGAGGTGGATGAGATCCTCCAGAAATTCGGGGCGTCGCACTTCGTAGTGGGCCACACCGTTCAACCGAACGGCTGGATCCATTCCCGCTTCGCGGGTAGAGTCTTCCTGATCGATACCGGAATGCTGTCCAGTCATTACCTGGGGGGGAGGGCCTCGGCTCTGGAGATCCAAGGGGACCGGTTCACGGCGATTTATGAGGATGGGCGGGAAGTCCTCGGGACGCCGGTCGCCGGCAACGCGGGCCCCGACTGACTGGGCGAGTACGGCGGACCGCCGAGGCGTTTCAACAGTCTCTTATGGCGAATATCATCGAACGTCTTCTGAGTCTGCGCCGCGGGGACCTGGCGCGCGGCGCGCTACTGTTCTCCTACCTGTTCCTGATTATCGCCGCCTACGTCATAGGCAAGGTGGCCCGGGACGCTCTGTTCCTGGACGAGTTCGCGGCCGTCCTGCTCCCTTACGCCGACATCACCATCGCCGTGACCGTGGGCGGCGTGGTGGCTGTCTACATCCGAATCGGCCGCCTTTTGAGCCTGCCCCACCTGCTGGTGGGAAGCCTTCTGGTCTTCGCCGCCAACGTCGTTGTGTTCTGGTGGCTGGCAACCTCTTACCACTGGCCGCTGTTGAACGCCGTCATCTATGTCTGGGTGGGGCTCCTCGGAGTGTTGACCCCGACCCAAGTGTGGACGCTGGCCAACTTCGTCCTGACTACCCGCGAGGCGAAGCGGGTGTTCGCTTTGGTCGGCAGCGGCGCCATTTCCGGCTGGATCTTCGCCGGTTTGGTTTCCAAGGTGGTGGCCCAAGCATTTGGTACAGAGAATCTCCTTCTGGTGATGGGGTTTTTGCTGGTGGTCTGCTCGGGACTGGTCGTTCTCATCTGGCGGAGGAGACTGGAGGGGTCCGACCAAGGCCAAGACTGTTCCCCTTCCACCATGGCGGGAGGGCCGCAGAATCTCCGCCAGAGCTTGCGGCAAATCCTGAGTTCCCGTTACCTCACGGTTATCGCTGCCGTAATCCTGCTTTCATCGTGCGTCACCACCATCGCCGGATGGCAGTTCAAGGCGATTGCCCAGCAATTTCTTGTCGGCAAGGAGGCTCTGGCGGCCTTTTTCGGAGACTTCAATTTCTATGCGGGAATCCTCTGCCTGGCCACACAGCTGCTGGTGACCTCTCGGATTCTTCGCAGATTGGGAATCGGGGTTGCTCTCTTTGTGGTTCCCGCAGCCCTTCTCTTCGGGTCGGTGGTGGTTCTCGTGTGGGGAACGCTGGCGGCGGTCGTGATCTTGAAGGGCGGCGACAACGTCTTCCGCTATTCCATCGACAAGTCGTCGGTGGAGTTGCTCTACCTGCCCGTTTCGCCGAGCTTGAAGGTCCAGGCGAAGTCCTTCATCGACACCGTTATTTGGCGACTGGGAGACGGATTCGCCGGAATGGTCCTGCTGCTGTCCGCAACGTATCTGGGTTTGACCGCCGTCCAGGTGAGCTGGGTGAACCTGGTCGTCATCTCGGCCTGGCTGGCCGCAGCCCTGGCCGCCCGAAGACGGTATGTCATGACCCTGGGTGAGAGCATCCGGGAGCACAGGCTGGACGCAGAGCGGGCTTCCGCGCCCGTCCTCGACCGCACCGCCACGGAGATCCTGGTCTCCAAGCTGCGCAAAGAGGATCCGGAAGAGATCCTTTACGGGCTGAGTCTGTTTGAGGTGGCGGGCCAGCGGACCACCCACCCGGCCGTTGGCGCTCTGCTGCAACACCCGGTGCCGGAAATCCGGCGAAAAGCCCTGTCGGTCCTCGACGCGGCCGGGGACACAACCGTCCTGCCCCAAGTGGAAGAGCTCTTGAAGGACGAGGATCCGGGCGTACGCACCCATGCCCTTCTCTATCTGAGCCATCAGGACCCCGTCGATCCGCTGGAACGCATCGAAGAGTTGGGAGACTTTGCCGACCACTCCGTCCGCTCGGCCATGGTGTCGTTCCTGGCCGGCCCCGGCGGCAGTCAGAAGCTGGACGCGGCCCGGATGATTTTACAGACGATGGTCCGCGAGAGTGGCCCCCGGGGCCGGCCGGCTCGTGTCGAGGCGGCGCGGCTGCTCGCACAACTCCCCGACGTTTTTGACGACCAGTTGGCGATCTTGATCGAGGATGCGGATGCCGAGGTCGCCCGTCATGCCATCCGCAGCGCTGGCCGACTGCGCAAGCGGCGGTTTGTGCCCCAGTTGATCCAGTCGTTGCGCGATCCGAATCTCGCGACCGATGCCGGGGAGGCGCTCGTCCAGTTCGGTGAAAACATCGTGGGTACTCTGCGCGACTACCTCGCGGACCCCTCGACCCAGCAGGAAATTCGGCGCGAGATCCCGGCCCTGCTGGTCCGAATCGGAACCGCGGAAGCGAAGAAGGTGTTGGCCGAGTGTCTTCTGGAAGCCGACACGGCGCTGCGGTCCAAGATCATCTCATCGCTCAACAAGCTGCAGCGGCGTTGCCCGGAGGTCCAACTCGACCGGCAGATGATTGAGACCCTCCTGGCAGCCGAGATCATGGGCCATTATCGTTCCTACCAGATCCTGGGAACTCTCGGCAAGGAGCTGGATGCCCGTACTCCCGCGGTGACGGCCCTGCGGGAGTCCATGAACCAGGAAACGGAACGTATCTTTCGCCTGCTGGAGCTGCTCTTTCCGGA
>CAYRCA010000078.1:11942-12357 GCA_964422565.1 uncultured Acidobacteriota bacterium
ACCACGACTTCCACAGCGCCTTTGTTGGAGTGCGGTCGAGCGATTCCGTCGTTCACGACAACGCCCTGGAGTTCCTGGACAACGTGCTCGAGCCCGAGCTCCGCCGGCTCCTCGTGCCTCTCGTCGACGGCGAGGTCAGCGTGAGCGACCGCGTGCGCGGCGCGAATCGGCTGCTCGGCGTCGACGTGCGGAGCCGCGAAGAAGCCATCGGCCTCCTGATGCTCAGCCAGGACCCCTGGCTGAAATCGTGCGCCGCCTATGGAATCGGGGTGCTGGCCATGAGATCGTTCGAGGCGCAATTGGACCGCTGGCTGGACGACCCCGATCCCGGGCTGCGGGAAGCGGTCCGCCAGGCCAAGCTCAAGCTGGCCTCCCTCCCCGAGGTTGAGTAGTCGCCGCGGGATCGCCGTCCTGG
>CAYRCA010000079.1:0-7985 GCA_964422565.1 uncultured Acidobacteriota bacterium
CTTCAGCACCTCGCCGGGCGGCACGTACAGGAATTCGGGCGCCTTGTCGATGAAAAATTGCCCCTGCTGGTTGTGAAACAGGCGGCTTCTCTGGTAACCGCTCAGCGTCTTGTCTCCCATGGGCGGCCAGTTGCGGGCGTCCGCCAGGTCGATTCCGGGCTGAACGATCATTTCGAAGATGTCGATGACGTAGTTTTCTTCTCCCGCCGAAACCCAGCCGTTGACCACATACAGATCCGGCCACCCGTCGTGGTCGTAGTCGAACCATTTGCCGGCCCAGCCCCATCCGGTGTCGAAGGTGGCCGTTTCCGGAGCCACGTCCGAGAAGGTCAAATCGCCGTTGTTGCGCCACAGGAAATTGCCTTCCCGCATGTAATCGTCGGTAATGTTGGTGACGTAGATATCCAGCAAGCCGTCACCGTCGAAGTCGCCCCAATCTACGTTCATGCCCTTTCTGGAGTCCCATCCTATGGAGCTTTCGGTCCGGTCGGCGAAAGTCCCGTCGCCAAGGTTCTCGAAGAGACGGTCGGTGCCGAAATCGCAGGCGATGTAAAGATCGTCCCACCCGTTGTTGTTGGCGTCCGCGTGTCCGAGGTCGAGGGTCCAGCCGCTGAGATTGAATCCGGCGCGGGCCGTGACGTCGGTAAAGGTTCGGTCCCCATTGTTGCGGAACACGATCAGTCCGCCGCCGTTGTTCGCCGTTTCGAAACTCTCCGGGAAGAACCGCGGGGTGTCCGGATCGAAAACGTTGACGTCCCGAAAATAGCCTCCCACAAACAGGTCCAGATGGCCGTCCCGATCGTAGTCGAAGGCGATGGCGGTGATCGCGTTCATGTAGCGGGACAGCCCCGCCCGACGGGTGACCTCCCTGAAGGTTCCGTCACCCTGGTTTTCGAAGAACAGGTTCCGGCCGAACCGTACGACCAGCAAATCCGGGTCGCCGTCGTTGTCGTAGTCGAACCAGAGCGCCGCGGCGGAGGCGTTTTCCTCGTCGTTGCCCTCGGCGACTCCCGCTTTTTCGGCCACGTCGGTGAAAGTGAAGTCCCCGTTGTTGCGGTAGAGTCGATTCCTGCCATCCAGTTTGGAGTCGGTGACGAACATATCCTCGTAGCCGTCGCCGTCGAAGTCGGCCACGGCGACGGACGCCCCGAGGGCGGTATATCCCTCCATGATGTGGGCATAGGGATTCTCAAAGGACCGATTCGTATGGGGATGAGCTACCCCCGCGCTCTCGGAAACCTCCTCGAAGACGCCTCTTCCTTTTTCGTCGGCTCCCCCTGCGGCGGCAAGAAGCAAAAGGCCCAGCAGTACTCCTCTCATTGTCCGGCACCCCCGTAGTTCTTCACCCGAAGCTGGTCGTCGCCCTCGGTAACCTCGACGATCCGGTTCGCCTCGACATTGCGGAATGTCTGAACCAGGTTGGAGGCGGGCCACCGAACGGTCATCTCATCCACCGACTCCACGCGGCCGAGTCCGAAGTGCTGTCTCAGGGTGTTCTGCGAGCCGTAGCCGTCACCCAGGATGACCTCCCGCATCTGGATACGGTCACCCACGCGCACGGTCACCCGCGCTCCCACGGCATCGCGGTTGGACTTCGTCCCCACCAGCTCGACGGCCAGCCAGTTGCGATTCCGGCCGACCCTGTTCTTCAGAAGAGCGTGGCGATCGGCGGAAGCGGCGACCGCGATATCGAGGACTCCGCGATTCCAGTAATCGGCCACGGCGATGCCGCGGCTGTTGAGGATCAGGTCCGAACCCGAGGGTCGGCCGATCTCGGTGAAGGTGCCGTCCCCGTTGTTGCGCAACATACGGTTACGCTCCCATCCGTGCCAGGACTTGTCTCCGAAGTTCTGTGGATCGAAAAAGGCGCCGGTCTTGTACTCGTCCTGCCGGCTGACCACGTTGTTGAGAAACTGCAACTCGATCTCGGTGCCCGGCTCGTTGTACACCCACCCGTTGGCGGCGTAGATATCGGGCCACCCATCGTTGTTGTAGTCGTAGATCCCGGCGCCCCAGAACCAGCCGGGTGGATTGGCGTTGGCGCTCCAGGTCACGTCCTCGAAGGTTCCGTCGCCTCGGTTGCGCAACAGGGTGTTGCCGGAGGCCATCTGCTGGAAGACGGCCACGAATGCGAATCCGGACTGCCTGAAGATCTCCATGTAGAGGGGCATGTCGGAGAGCCACACCCCCTGGGTGAAGGAGTTGTACATGTAGCGCCGGATGGTGGGGGCCTCGGCGAACCAGGCGTGGTCGGACCGGATGTTGGTCACGTAGATGTCCAGCCGACCGTCGTTGTCGTAATCCCCCATGCTGGCGTTCATCCCGGCGCCGTAGGCCAGCGTGTTGGTTTCGACGGTGACGTCGGTGAAGGTGCCGTCCCCGTTGTTGCGGTAAAGCGTGTTTCGACCGAAGTCGTTGACCACGTACAGGTCGGGCCAGCCGTCGTCGTTGTAGTCTCCAAAGACGGTTCCCAGGCAGAGACCGGTTTCGCCGACCCCGGCCTCATCCGTGACGTTGGTGAAGGTTCCATCCCCATTGTTGCGATAGAGCTGGTTGGGCTCGCCGTTGCGCGCATAAAAGGTGGTGGGGATGTCGATGCGCGGATCCAGGTACCGTCCCACGTAAAGGTCGAGGTATCCGCTGTTGTTGTAATCGGCCCAGGAGGCCACCGTGGTGCAGCAATCCTCGCCGATTCCCGATTCGCGGGTCACGTCGGTGAAGGTGCCGTCCCCGTTGTTGCGGAAGAGCTGATTGGGATTGAAGGTCCGGCTGACGAAGAAATCCTGATGTCCGTCGTTGTCGTAGTCGGCGAACACGCCGACGCTGACCCCATCCAAACCGCTCAAACCGGCCGCCCTGGTGACGTCCTCAAAGGTACCGTCGCCCCGGTTGCGAAACAACCGCGACTCGACGCCGTCGGGTATGAACAGATCGTAGAAGCCGTCGTTGTCGTAATCCACGGCCGAAATGCCGCCCGGGCCGTGCATGAGCATGGCGAAGGGCATATCCCGGTCGAGGAATCCAGGGTAGTACTGGTTCTTAAAATCGATTCCTGCCTCCGCACTCACCTCGACGAAGTGCGGCGCGACGGAAAGAAGCCGCTCCCCCTCCATCAAGTCATACCCCAGAATGAGCGGGACCTCGCCGGGGAGAAAAGACATGCGGAAATAGCCGCGGTCGATTCCGGAAAGCGGCGATCCCAGCGGGGTGCCGAGCAACTCGTAGCGGACGCTCGCGACCCAGGCGTCGGAACTCCTCCAGCGCTCGAGTCGGTGGACGTAAAGAGATACCTCTTCGATTTCCTCGAACCCGCGAATATAGGTGGTCCACTCGTTGACCGCCCTCTCCCGGGTCAGCCCAGGCTTGCCCGGAACGAACCGCCACTCGCGAATCCCGTCCTTTTCCCGGACCAACTCCAGATTGCCGAGACCCAAGGAGGTGCCCGAGAAACCTTCCCCGAAGAAGGCGCCCACGGCGTTCAGGTCACGTCTCTCGAGAGTCTTTGCGAGCCGCTCCAACTGGTCGCTGATGTCCTTTCCGGCGTCGAAAAAACGCAAGGAATCCGTATTGACTTTCCGCACAAAGAAGCCGCCGGCCACGAGGAGCACCGCTAGCGCGGCCCCCACAACCACCAGTCGCCGAGTTCTGAACATACTCTCCCCTGCGAACGTGGACACGGCGTTAGCCGTACCTTTTTGAATCGCCAAAACTGACCTACAGTCGATCCGGGTGGGCAAAAACGAAACTAGATTCTACGGAAGTGTCCGATGTAAATCAAGAGCGATAATGTTACCTGCTTGTAAAGGCTGCGGGGCGGTCTATTTCGCTGGCTGGAAACTTGCGTGAAAACCGGGATGGGTCTTGCACCGCAGAGGAAGGACGGCCATCGGGCCCCTCTCGACTTCATAGGCGTCGAAGAGGAGAAAGCTGACCCGGTCCGAGGCCGCGTCGAACTCCTGAAGGATAATGACGCCCCGATCATCCCGATCGGGATGACCCACGTAGACGGGCTCGCCACCCAGATAATGGCCCGCCGGAGCCTCGTACAGGTCGGAGACGGCGCCCTTCCGCCAGTCTCCGTGGGCCAGTTGGTCGAAAAACTTTCGTCCTTTCCCACCCGCGGCCGAAATTCCCAGCATCCAGAAGTCGCGGTAGGGCCTCCCCACTTTTCGGGGATCCACCGACGGGAAGTCGGGCCCCCGGTTGTAGCCGATCTCCCTACGGTCGATTAGCCGGCGCTCGGCCGAATCGATGATGTAGCGAACGGGCCGACCGAGGTCGACATCCTGGTAGAAGTCGGGAACGGGTTGGTACTCGGGATAGATGGGCCGCTGAAACTCCACCAGATCCAGGCAGATGCGAGAACCCTCTTCGTAAGCGTTGATCAGGTGCAGGCAATGACCCGAGTCGCGACGAATCGTAAAGGCTTCGGAGTCGCAACCGACTCGCGGCACCGCGTAGATGTAGCTTCCCTTCTCCGGACGCCAGGTGAGGGATTCCATCACCGAGGCCCCCTTTCGCCAGAAGCGCTCGAAGTCCATTTCGAGGGGGCTGAGGAAAAAGAGGGCGAACCGTTCGCACAGCGCGAAATCGTGATTGGTGTGGGGCGCCTCCACCGGAAACCGCCGCCGTCCCGCCAGGGTACCGTCCGGCTCGAACTCGTAGAGGTAGAGAACCGGGTGGGTCGATGAGAAGCTGATGCCGAAGTTCACCATCCGTTCCGTTACGGGATCGACCTTCGCGTGGGCGGCGAAGGGACTGACCTCGTTGAGCTTTCCGTTGAAGTCGAATTCGCCGATGGTTTCGAGAGTTCGGGGGTCCAGTTCGATCGGTATGGACTGCTCGGCGAACGCCAGCAGGCGCGGTCCCAGGGGATATACGCTCACGTTGACGGGAGGTTCCAGCATCACTCCGCGCCGCAGTCGGTCCCCGTCGAAGGCGGTGCCGAACGTCCGGTAAAGCGGCCGTCCCTGCTCGTTCTCCTCCGTGAGTTTCCGGGTGCCGACGAAGCGACTGACGAAATGAAAACCGTCCCCGGTGAAGTGAAGTGCGCGCACCATCCCGTCCCCGTCCAGCCAGTGACGATATCGGAACCCGTTTCTCTGAAACCTGGCCGGGCCGTTCAGGTAGTAGGTACCCCGCAGCCATTCCGGAACCACACCCTGGCTCTCCTCGATGGCGTGGGACTCCTCCGAGGCGTCGAACATCAGCCACTTCTCGATCAGGGGCGCATAATCCTTCATCGCGGTCCTTCTCCCGTGTTCGGGAAATCAATGTTGCATGATGCCCGAAGAGTCCATGGGTGAGCAAGCGAGCGGCGGCGTGGCCGCGCGGAGTTCTCCTCTTCCTCCACTCGCGATATGAACTTGCTTTGAACTTTTGAACTGGGAACTCGGAACTGGGAACTCGGAACCCGAAACCGCCGCGATTTTCGTCCCTCCGGGTGCGCCCCGCTCATGGACACTCACTCCTACTGCTCCTCCTTCCCCGACCTCCCTTTCCCCAAAACTCGATACACCGCGACGGCGGCGCTCTTTCCTTTTAGGTGTTCCTGCCCCAGGAACTCCGCCTCGAAACGGCCGCCGAGCTCCTCGAAGGTCTCGCCGCTGACCAGCACCTCGGAATCGAAGCGCTTGGTCAGCCCCTCGATACGGGAGGCAGTGTTCACGGTGTCTCCGATGGCGGTGTACTCCATTCGCTCCGTAGAGCCCACGTTTCCCACGATCGCCGGCCCGGTGTGGATGCCGATGCCGATGCGAAAGGGCATTAGCCCCTCCCGCTCCAGCGCTTGATTGACATCGGCGAGAGCCTCACGCATGCGAAGCGCTGTCTGGACGGCTTTCACCGCATGATCGGGAATCTCGATGGGCGCGCCGAACACGGCCATGATGGCGTCGCCGATGAACTTGTCCACCATCCCGTCGTGACGGTGAATCACGCCGACCATGGACTCGAGATATCGATTCAACGTGCGCACCAACTCCTCGGGCTCGATCCCCTCGGATCGAGTCGTGAAGTCCCGGATGTCCGAGAACAGGATCGTGACCCGCTTGCGCTCCCCGGTGAGGACAAGCTGCTCCGACTGTTCGAGTAGCCGACGGATAACCTCGGAGCTCACATAGCGTTGAAACAGACGACGAAGCCGCCTCTTCTCCCTTCCCTCGAAAAGATAGTTGGCCGTCTGCGTCCCGAAGTAGGCCAACATCGATCCGAGCACCGGACCGACGACGAAGAGAACCAGTCCCCTCTGAAAAACCGGCGCCATGGCTGCCCACAGGTACCCGGCCAGGAGAGAGGCGGCCGCGAGCGCCGACAGCCAGGGAGACAGAAATCCCGCGAGGGCGGCCGTCGCAACCGAGATCAGGAGCGTGGACGCCCATCGAAGCCGCAAGTCCGCCGTTTCGAGAAACCTTTCTTCGATCAAGGTATCGATCGTGTGGGCGTGAATCTCCACCCCCTGGGTGCGACGAAACTGCCCCCGATCTTTCAGCTCCGGGTGGTGGTAAAGGGGTGTCGGGTGAAGGTCCTCCTCGCCCTCCACCCCGATGAGCACGACGCGTCCGACAAAGGACTCCCGCAGGAAATCATCGTCGCCGCTTTGGGCCGCATCGAGAGCCCGCCAGAAAGGCACCCGCGGGAACCCGCCCGGCTGGAAGTCGATGAGCAGGGTCGGCTCCCCTCCCGGCAACAGGGGAGGCTCCTCCGCCCGTCCGCGGCGATAGGCTCCGGCGACCGCGTAGGCGAAGGCGGGATACGGGAGGCCCTCGTCGTCGTACCCCACCAGTTCCTGCCGACGAACAAAATCGTCGGGATCGGTCGTAAGATTCACATAGCCGAACCCCTCGGGACCCACCGTCATGGCCAGGAGCGGCGCAGGCTGCTCCACCGATTCCTCTCGGATTCGATAGGCCAAAACCACCGGCACGTCCTCCGCGCCGGCGATCAGAAGAGCCTGGGCCATCGACCGGTGGCCGTCCGGATCGAACCGACCCACGTCGGGAAGGAGCAGATCGATCCCGACGCAACCCGCATCCGCCCTCACCAGGCCTTCGACGACCTGGGCAAGATGACGCTGCCAGAGGATCAGGGGTTCGTTGACGCGGGCAAAGGACTCTTCGTCGATCACTAGAAGGACGATCTCCGGCTGTTCCGGCCGGCTGTCGCGAAACCCGAACCGCAGATCGTAGGAGCGCAGTTCGATCCACCGACCCAGGAGCGTCTCCTGGGACACTTCGGCCACCCCGGTCGCCGCCAAACCGATACCCAGCACGATCAGGATCTTGGCCAGAAGCCTGGACATAGGCGGCCGCTTTACTGGTGATCCAGGTCGGCGAATCGCTCCATCTCGCGATTGAAGGCGGGCAGGAGCCCCGCCCGCCAGTACAACCAGGCCAGGCGACGACTCAAACGGGGGCTCTCCTGTCCCCGGCTCTCCAACGCCCGCAACAGGAAGGCCGACTCCGCGTAGTAGCCCTGGCCCTCCAGCTCGAAGGCTTCTAGAAGCAACTCGTCCTCATCTCCCAGGGTTGAGTCCTCCACCCAATCCCCCTTGATCACCTCGAAGCCTGTGTTCTGCTGGGCAAGGATCGTCCGCCCCGTCTCGGCGTTCACTTCCCAGCTGTACCATCCCTCTTCCAGCGGAGGCAGGTCGCGAGGGAACTCCTGTCGCGGTTGCGAGGTCTCCCCCTCCCACAAGACCCGGCCGAGCTCGTCGCGGACCGCCAACCGATAGAACTCCGCGCCCTCGACGGCCGCCCACTCGAAGAGCGGCCGACCCGTGGAGACTTTGCCGCCCAGGAAGACGGGAATCGGCGGCTTCCCGCGGGGCCTCAACGCCCCCATCCGCTCCAGGCTCTCGCTGCCCAGGGCCACCCGGGGCAGAACGCAGGCGCTGCGGCCCGCGATCTCCGGTTCGGGTCCGCCCACGACCTCCAGATGCTCGGCGCCGACGCGGATGGTTGTTCCCTCCTTAAGCTTCATCCGGC
>CAYRCA010000079.1:7995-12313 GCA_964422565.1 uncultured Acidobacteriota bacterium
AACCATGACCACGTCGCCGCGGATGATCTCGAGCACGTCCCCGTCCCGCAGGTGATCGCCGAGGCTCAGGTCGGTGGCGGCTTCTCCCCGTGCGAGCCTGCCCTCACCCTGGACCAGGAGGATCATCCCCACCGGCTCATCGGCGGCCCGGGCCTCCACAACCAGGCTGAAAAGAAAGAGCGTCAAAAGGCATCTACTCCAACGCATTCCGTCCCTCCTCGGTTAACCGTTCTTCAGAAGTGGAGCCGCGCCAACAGCCGGACCGTTCTGGGTTCGAGCTGCGTGTCGAAAGCGGCGCCGAAAGCGGGGGACTCGAATATTCGCACCGGCACGGCGAAATGGGTTCGACCGAAAACATTGAACACCTCCATCCGCAACTCCATTTTGAGCGTCTGGCTCCAGTCGATCCGGCGGGTCAACGCCACATCCAGCGAGGCGAGTCCGGGCGCCCGGAACGAGTTGCGCTGAACCCGCCCGTTCTCTCCCCGGGGCGCCAGCAACCCGACCGGGTCCAGACCCGGCGCAAGGCTCAGGATCAGCGGCGATCCTTTCCCTCGTACGATCCCCTCGACCGAATCCAGCCTATCGGCGAGGTTGCCGTCGAAGTTGCTGTCGAAAGCCGAGTTCACGGTGAAGGGTTGACCCGTTTGCAGTTCCGTCACCAGACTCAGTCGCCACTCCCGCAACAGGGCGTTTTCCAGCCCGGGCACATCCCAGACCAGAAAACCCACCAGCCGGTGCCGGGAGTCGAACGCCGCCGAGGCCCACTCCAGATCGAGGCGGGTCACATCCTGAGGCAAGGCCGGAAAACCCCTGCCCCCGAAGGGATCCGACACCTCGTCCAGCGCGTGGGACCATGTCCAGTGAGCCTGAAACTGAGTGCCCCGGCTCAACCGTTTTTCCAGAGACAGCTGAAACGAATGATACTCCGCCGAGGCCGAATTCCCAAAAACCGTATAGCTGCCCAATGCCTGGTTGGGACGCCCCACGGACTCGGGACTGGTCGTGGGTGGAAGGCTCAAGACGCTCAAAGGTCCAAGCACGGGCGAGGAAAAGAGGACCGGGGTCGCGATCATTCCCGCGTTCGGAGTCAGAAAGCGCGTCAGGTTCCGGCTGCGGGTGCCGACGTACCGGGCCGCCAGCAAGTAGTGTTCCCCCAGCTGGTGCTCCAGCCCCAGAACGGCGTGGTGTGCATAGGCGGTCCGCATGTCCTTTTCGGGAAGCGTGAAGGCCAGCCCGTTGCTGCTCAGGCTCGCCCCGGGGAAGGGCGGCGCCTGAATGAAAAGCGATCCGAGAGCGGCGGCCAGGGCCTCCCCGCGAAGATGCAAACGGTTCAATGTCCCGGGAGTGATCAGGGGTTGCCCCGTGGGATCGAACTCGAAGAAGACGGGGCTGTTCAGAAATCTCCCGTTGGGGCGGAGATCCGGGCCCACACCGAAGTTCAGGTCCAGGTTGAGCGGGACGAACGTTGGGAACACGTTGCGTGATCGGCTCGTGACGGCTCCCAGTGCGGCGTCATACACCAGGGCGTAACCCCCCCGGAGAACGGTCCGGGCGCGCCCGGTCACATCCCAGGCGAATCCCAGCCGCGGAGACCAGTTGTTGCGGTCGGACGCATAGATTCCGCCGCGGCCGTCCAGGAACGCGTTCCACGCCTCCAGAGCCCGGGCGAACGCCGCGTGTCCGACCTCTATGATCTCTCCGACCTGACCGCCTTCTCCCGGCTCCGGACGTGGAAAGTCGGACGGCCGCAAACCAAAGGTGTTCTCAATACGGCGGTGTCGGTCGCGGGGAACCGACTGGCGCTCGTAGCGGATCCCCAAGTTGAGGGTCAGACGATTCGAAACCCTCCAGTCGTCTCGGACGAAGAGGTCCAGCTGGCTCAGGGAGAGCCCCAGCGACGAGTCGGGGATTGCCTGGGTGCTGATGTTTTGGAGGAATCCCGCGGGTGCCCCGAGGGCGACCGTGTCCGTGCCTTTGAGGAGGCCATCGGGCGTGGCGAACAGGCAGAGGGGATTGCTCTGACAGCCGCCCGAGATCAATCCCGGCGCGAAGAGCAGGAGGGGGCGGCTGTTCCGGTCGTTGAACGAGTTGAGTTCCGAACGCCGCAGGTCGAAGCCCCACATGACGACGTGCCGACCCGTGGTCCGAGTGACGAAGTCGCTGACCTGATACGTGTTCTCAACCCGCCCCTGAGGGAAGTTGAAGACGTCGATTCCGATCGGGCTGTAGGGAAGAACGTGGATCTGGCCGACGGGGCCGGTGACACCGAAGGGCCCGAAGCTGCCGTAGGGGAGCTCGATGGCTGCGGTTTGCGGAAAACCCTCCAGCGGACTGGACCCAAAGAGCAGCGGGCTACCCCGGTCGGGAGGAAAGGTGAGGGCGGTGCGACCGTAGGAAACCCGCAGTGCGTTGGCCCACTGAGCGCCGGTCGTGTTCAGAAACAGGGAGAGGTTCTGGGTCCGGGTGTCGGTGCCCAACGACGAGTTGATCGCCTCGCTCGTGAACGGCAACACCGACTCGTCGTCGGTAAAGTTATACCGAACCGAGAAGCCGGTGTTGGCGGTCGGATACCAGTCCGTCTTGACCGAGGCGGTCACACCTTCCGCCTGGTGGCGGCGGACTTGGGAATAGGTGTGCCGTCCGAAAGGACCTCCGGGATTGTTCGGTAGCGGGTGGAGGCTGAACACCCCGCGACCGGCGGCGCTGGAATAGGGAATGTCCCGATCCTGAAAGAAGCCCTCCAGATCGTCGATGGGGATGAAGCCCGCGGCGGTCCGGAGGCCCCGCTCATCGTCGGTGGGGACGACGAAGTGCCCGATCCGCGACGCGGTGTCGCGCCGGTGTTCTCCCGACAGAAAGTAGAAAAGCCGCTCCGCGACGAGGGGGCCGCCGGCGGTGGCGCCCACCTGAGTCGACCGCCCATCCTTGCCGGCGAAGCCCCCTCCGTCGAGAGCGCCGGCGTTCACCGTGTCGCGGAAAGGCGTTTCGAAGTAGTCGCCGGCCCGCAACCGGCCGTTGGTGAGCACGCCCACCACATTCCCGTGAACTCCTCCGCCCCCCGACCGGGAGACCGCGTTCACTTGGGCTCCGGAATTGCGCCCAGACTCCGCCGGGAATCCCGCCGTCACCACCTGAAACTCCTCCAGGCTTTCGGAACTCTGGGGTACCAGCGCGACGAAGCCTTGCCGTCGCACGCCGATGTCCGCATCGTTGTTGTCGGAACCGTCGACGGTGAAGTTGTTGCTTCTCCCCCGAGAGCCGTTCACCGAGAATTGTCCAAGGGTCCCCACGCCAAGGCCGACGGCCGGTCCGACACCGCTCGAAAAAGGAACTCGGAACACCCCCGGAGAGAGGAGCGCCAGTTGGTCGAAGCTGCGCCCGCCCCGCAAAGGGAGCCCCTGGACGACTTCGGAGCCGAAGTTGAACCGGGGGGCCCAGTCCGAGAGCGTCACGAGTGCGGTCAGGCCCTCCTCCTCAGTGATGGCCAGAATCACCGGCGCCGTTCCCGACGCCGCCAGATCCACAATGGCGATCTTCGTCTGTTCTCCGGTCAAGGTGATCTGCCGCGTCGGTGTGGTAACCAGCCGACGGAGTTCGAAGGGAGGCACGACGACCTTGGGGCGGTTCAGGCGGATAAGGACGTCCGTTCGGCGGCTCGAATAGTAGCCGTCCACTTCCGCCGCCACCGTGTAGTTGCCCGGCTCGAGCTGTACAAACAGGTAACGTCCGAAGGAGTCGGTCAGAAGCTCCCGGCGCCAGCCCCGGTGACTGTTCTCCAAGACGATCCTCACTCCGGGCAGCGGCCGTCCCGACTCGATGTCCACGACCTGTCCCCGCACCTCCCCGGTCAGGGTGTCGGCCCGGACTTGACCCGGCAAAGCGGAGAGGAGGAAGAGGCACACGGCCAGGAAACGAACGGAAGACAGGCTTCCAGCCTGTCGCTGTCGTCGCTGGGTGGTCAAGTCCCTCCGTCCCGCCGGCCTTCGCCGTGGCGTTTGGGGTTGACTCCCTCCGGTTCCGCGCCCGATTGCTCGGCGGGCCGTGGCACTCCCGCGGCCTCTTTCGGCGACACCCACCGGGGACAGGCAGGGATGCCTGTCCTCCGTCCCGGACAGGCGGGGATGCTCGTCCTCCGTCCCGGACAGGCAGGGATGCCTGTCCTCCGTCCCAACTCCCGAAACCCCCGGATAGCCACCCATCATTCGTGATCCACCAACAGCTCCGCGGCCGCCTCGGGACGGCCGGCGGCGGAGAGGAGCCGAGCCGCCCGACCGCGCAGGTCCCGGTCGGGCCCCTCTTCCTCTATCGCATCGAG
>CAYRCA010000080.1:0-3241 GCA_964422565.1 uncultured Acidobacteriota bacterium
CCTGGAGGACTCGGCGCGGAATGCGATGACGCGCTGGGCTCAACCGATCGCCGTCGGGAAGGTCGAAGTCGTCGTCAGCCGTCTGGGTGTCGACGCGGGTGTCCTCGGGGCGGCCGCCGCGGCCCGGATCGAGGGGAAGGAGTGACATGAGCGCCGAGAACTACTGGATCGAAAGCGAAAAGTTGCTGGGCAGGATTCGGGAGACGCAATCGGGGGCGGTCCAAGAGGCGGCCGCCATGATGGCCGAAAGCGTCCGGCGCCGCAGGTGGGTGTACCTGTTCGGCAGCGGGCATTCCGTCATCCCGGTTCTGGACGTGTTTCCCCGCTACGGCAGTTTCGTGGGTTTCCGGCCCCTGATGGACCCGCGGTTGATGTGGTTCAACGTGATCGGTCCGGGTGGGGCCCCCGAACTCCTGTGGCTGGAGCGTCGCGAGGGGTACGTCGCCAACTTCCTCAATTCCTTTGAGTTCACCGCCGCCGACACACTGCTCGTCTTCTCCCACGGGGGGCTGAACGCCGCGCCCATCGAGGCGGGGCTTTACGTCCGGGAGCGGGGAGCGAAGGTCGTGGCCGTCACCTCGCTTGAGAACAGTCGCCAGGCTGAGGCGAAACATTCGAGCGGTCTCAAGCTGGCCGACGTGGCCGACGTGGCCATCGACAACTGCGTACCGCCCGAGGACGCCCTGGTGGACGTCGGACGCCCGGAACGGGTCGGTGCCGGTTCGACCCTGGCGGCGATCGTCATTGGCATGGCCCTGGTTTCCGAAACCGCCCGGATCTTGAGCGAGCAGGGCCTCGAGTTGCATACATTCGTCTCTCCCAACGTGGAGGGAGTCTCCCCGGATCATAACGAGCGTGTTTTTGCCGAGTACCGGCGACGGGTGTCGGCGCAGCGACCGTGATTTCAGGTCGAGGCGAACGGCCGGAGGAACAAGGGCCGCTTGAGGGGCCACGGACGCGTTTCCGCGTCGGATTTTCCGGGGGATGATTCGTGACGTCTGAAAGATCGTACTGGCGCGATCCTCTGACCTGGGCCTGCAACCTGGGGATTTTCGTGTTTGGGGTGGTCCTCGCCATACTCGGTGCGATCCTGCCATCTCTTTTCGAGGCGGTGGACCTCAATCCGGCCCAGGCGGGAAGTTTGTTCCTGTTCCTGAACCTGGGAGCGCTCTTGGTGACCTTGTTGTCCGGCGCGGCCTTCGACCGATTCGGCTTCCGACTGATTCTGATCGGGTGTTCGGTTCTGGTTGGCGGGGCGATCCTGATCATCGCCGGCGCTGGGACCTACCCCCTGCTGGGCGCGGGCAGCTTCATTCTGGGTCTGGGCGGGGGCGGGCTCAATGTGGGGACCAACGCCCTCGTTTCCGACCTTTATCCGCGCGGCCAAGCGGTGGCGCTGAACCGTCTGGGCATCTTTTTCGGTCTCGGGACGTTCTTCATCCCTTTGAGCATCGGGATCCTGCTGGGTGCCCTCGGCCTCGGGCCGATTCTGGTTCTGACCGCCGCAGTGGGCTTTTCGCCCGCCATACTCTTCTGGATTACGCCTTTCCCCCGTCCCAAGCACATGGGGGGCTTTCCGGTGCGGGAGGCGGTATCGCTGGTTAGGCAGCCGGTCGTGCTGGCCATGGGGCTGCTGCTCTTCTTCCAGTCGGGGAACGAAATCACGACGAGCGGCTGGCTCACCACCTATCTGGTCGAGAAGCTGTCCCTGACTCCCGCGCGCGCGGCCCTCTATCTGTCCGGATTCTGGGGGGCTCTGGTGCTGGGTCGGTTGACGGCCAGTTGGGCTCTAAGCCGGATCCGGCCCTCCACGCTGGTTCAGATCGGTGCGCTGGGGGCGGGACTGTTCCTGGCGCTGCTCCTGGCGGCCTCCCACGCCGCGGCCGCGTTCCTCCTGAGCTGCCTGGTGGGCTTCGCCATGGCGTTCATCTTTCCCACCGTCATGGGAGAGGCCACCCGCCGCTTTCCCCAGTTCTCCGGCACGGTGATCGGCGTGCTGCTCACCTTGGCTCTGACCGGTGGAATGCTGGCGCCGTGGATCGCCGGACTGCTGGCCGAGGCCTTCGACATCGCCCTCGTTCTCGCCCTGCCGGCCGCGGGGTTCTTCGCCGTTTTCTGTTGTCAGACGGTGATCAAGCGGCGTTTCGAGTAGGCGGTCGGCGGGCAGAGTACCGCCGGCGGCCCGCCGGCAGCTTTCGGCAGGCGGCAAACAGTTTGCTCCTCCGGCGAGCCAATTCCAGGGAACGGCTCCAGGCGACGGTTGGAGCGACGTCCTTCGGGAGCTGTGAGGTCCGCGAGGAATCGCTCGCGTATGAGGTCGTCATGAGGACGCGGCTCTCGCGCGATCAGGATCGTCACGCGGAACGACACGCCGGTCGCCGAACCGCGCCCCGTCCGTCGCCGGGCACTCGTGCCTGCGGTGTTACTCCGGGCGAACGCGCAGGCTGAGCCGTACCGCCGCCTTGCGGATGCGGTCGTCCAGGGTGAGCAGCGCGAGTCCGGGCACCGCGGACCGGGCGACCAACACGGAGGCGAGGTGTATCGCATCGAGCGTTCGAATGGGCTCGCCGGGAAACGGTTGGCGCGCGCGCTCAACAACCTCCCGACCGATGCGCAATAGGTGCCAGGTGGACGCCGCCGTCGCCAGGTGATTCCGCCGATCCGCAACCTCGACCTCGGTCATGTCGGCGAGCGCGCCGGCGCGCAGCAGCACCCGGTCGCACTCGACGAGGGTGAGATCCGACGCGACGACGATCTCGGCGGCCCTCAGCAGTTGGCGAAGTCGCAAACCGGGCTCCTCGTCCAGCAACCACGCCAAAACCGCGCTGGACTCCGCGTAGACGCTCACCGGTCCCCGCGTTCCTCCTCGAGGAGTTGCGCAGCGGTCCGCTTAGGCTCTCCCGTACGCGGCAGGGCGGGATACAGGCTCGCATCCGCGGACCTGCCGAGGGTGGCAAGCCCTCGTTTCGCGAGCTCGAGCAGGCCCGGCGGAAGGGTTGCGTCGGTTGGCCCGCGCCCGGGCGGCGTGAGCTCCGCGACCACCTCGCCGCGATCCGTCACCCGCACAGTCTCGCCCGAGCGCACGTGTCGAATGTACGAACTCAACCGGTTCTTCAGTTCGCGAATGCCGACCGTCCTCATTTAAGACTAATGTAGCCTCAAGTAGCCACATTGTCAACCAGGTTGATCGTAGATAGTCAATCGTAGGTAAAAGGTGCGGTCCGAAGCGATCCCGGAGATG
>CAYRCA010000080.1:3251-12252 GCA_964422565.1 uncultured Acidobacteriota bacterium
TGACCGGAGAAACAACCGGTGACCCAGAGCGGGACAAGACAGGCATTCCCCCGCCTGTCGCCGCGGGACCTGTCGCGGACGGCATGGGACGGGAGCCCTCTCCATGAACATCGCCGAGAGCGGACGCGGACCGGCTGGAAGCCCGTCCTTCGGCGGGTCAATCCTCGGCGTGTCCCCTCCAGCCGGGACCCCGCACCACGCGTCCGGGCGTCGCCCCCGTGTGCTCGCCGTCCCAAAGGACCGCCACGCCGTTGACGAACACGTAAAGGACGCCGGTCGCGTATTGGTGAGGATCCTCGAAGGTGGCGTGGTCCTGGATCGTGTCCGGATCGAAGACGACGACGTCGGCGAAGTAGCCCTCCCGAAGCCGCCCCCGTTCCCGGAGGCGCAGGGTTTGTGCCGGCAGCGAGGTCAGCTTCCGGATGGCCTCCTCGATCGGGATGATCCCCTCCTGCCGGACATACTTCGCCAGCAGTCGGGCGAAGCTCCCGTAGGCGCGGGGATGGACGTGGCTCTTGAGGAAGACACCCTCGGCCGCCACCGACGCCGAGTCGGAGCAGAAACTCACCCAGGGCAGGGCGACCGCCTTTCGGACATTGTCCTCCGACTGGGTGAAGTACACCGTTCCCACGCGGCTATCGTCCTCCACGATGAGGTCCATCGCCGTCTTCTCCGGACTGGTTCCGCGCATCTCCGCGACCTGGGCGAGGGTCTTGCCGGTGAGCGGCTTCAGGTCGTCGTTGCGGAAGCCGACGAGGAGGATGTTCTCGGGGGTTCCCGCGCCGAGGTACATGTTCTCCCATTCGTCCGAATCCCGGTTCATTTCCGCGACGATGCGCCGGCGGATCTCCGGATCCTGAAGCCGGCGGAGGGACTCCTCGAAACCGCCCTCCTGGACCCAGGGGGGCATGGTGGCGTTCAGGCCGGTGGCGCCCGCCGGGTAGGTGTACACGTCGGCGGTGATCTCCAGGCCTTCAGCCCGGGCCTCTTCGACCTTGCGGATCACCTCGTCGAACTTCGGCCAGTTCGTTTGTCCGGAGGCCTTCAGGTGGTAAATCTCCGCCCGGATGTCCGCTTCCCGCGCGATGGTCAGCAGTTCGTCCACCGCCTCGATCAGGAGGGACGCCTCATTTCTCACGTGGGAGGCGTAAAGGCCGTCGTACTCGGCCGCCACCCGGGCGAGGGCGATGAGCTCCTCCGTCGAGGCGAAGCTTCCGGGTGGATAGATCAGCGACGACGCGACCCCGACGGCACCCTCCTCCATGGCTTGGCGGACCAGCGCCTTCATTTCCTCCAGCTCCTCCGGCGTGGGCGGCCGGTCCTCATAACCGATGACGTGGATTCGGGGTGTGGCGGCGCCGATGAACGAGGTCACGTTGGGGGAGACGCCCCGCCGCTCCAGATACTCCAGGTACTCGCCGAGGGTCGTCCACTCGATCTCGTAGCGGATATCCCCCTGCCGCCGGCGCATTGCCTCCTTCATCGGCTCCGAGAGGGGCCCCATCGAGGTCCCTTCGCCCATCACCTCCAGGGTCACCCCCTGCCGAATGTCGCTCTGGGAGCGTCCGTCCTCGATGAGCGATTGGTTGGCCCAGGACATCATGTTGATGAAGCCGGGCGCGACGGCCAACCCATCTACGTCCACCACCTGCCTGGCGGTTCCGTGGACGTTTTCCCCCATCGCGGCGATCCGGTCGCCGGCGATGGCCAGGTCGCCCTGAAACGGGGCGCCGCCGCTCCCGTCGTAGATCCAACCCCCGCGCAGCAGGATGTCGTACTCCGGCTCGGGCCGAGAGCAGTGAGACGACAGGAGGAGCGGTCCGCAAAGGAGTACTCCCAACGGAACGGCAAGCGACCGGCGGCGACGGGGGGAGGCGGGTATCGACATCATGTCGCTAAGTGTCTCAAACCTTGGCGCGATCGGGAACCATTCTTGGCGTCGGCCGTTATTCCGGGGTCAGCATCGCATGAAAGAGCGCTTCGATTTCGGTGGCGAGGTCCGGCTGCCGCTTCGACAGAACCCGGATGAATGCCTCCCCGCCAGCGTAGAAAGACACTCTTCCGAAGGGAGGTTCGGCGCCCCCCCCGGGGTTTTCCTCGACGCCGCTTTCAAGACGAATCAGGTTTTCCACGAACCGGGCGAAACCCTCCTTCCATTCCTGCCAAACCATGTATTCGTAGTCTTCCCGAGGCAGGTGCCTCCTCAAAGCCCGTCTAATCGGGAGAGCTTCCCCCAGATCTCCGGCGACGCCCGCCGAGAGAAATGCGGCGTAGAGTTCTACGAAGCGGGAGTCGGCGTAAGGGAAGGGATGGCTGATCTCCCACATGTAGTCGTCCCGCTCCATCGCGGCTCGGTAGACGTGCAGTCCTTCCTTGAGTTCCCGTTCTCCGAGGTCCATCTGACGGCAGTGGACGAACTCGTGGAAGATCGTGATGTAGCCTTCGACCGTGTCGAACACCTCGCCGGTCACCACGCACGCCGGTCTCCCGTTGAGCAACTCCAGGGGAAAGGCGGCGCGAATCCCGTCGGGAATGGGCATCGGCGCGGGTCCCTCGACCGACAGGACATAACGCCGACTCTCCGTATCCGGCTCGAACACGAACAGGTGCCGATCTTCGACGACGGCCACGGGATACAGGCGGTCGAGAAACGGGTGGATGTGTCCGATCCGCTCCCGGAACTCGAAGATCCGGTTGAGGGAAGCGCCGTACTTCGTCCGGATCGTATCGCTCTCAGGCCTGGCCGCCGCCGGGGCGGAGTTGGCCGTGGTAGACATCCACAGGGAGAGGAGAAGGAAACCCAGTCGGCAAATCAACGGGCGACGGGCATGCAGCCTGGCGTGAAGGCCGTGATACCGAGCGGGTGAAACACCGCCGACCGCTGGCTGCCGCCTGCCGCCTGCCGCCTGCTGGCCGCCGATCCTCAATCGTCCCTCCACACCTGCCGTCCCGGGGGCGGATAGCCCCGCTCCGCGTCGTCCAGCACCAGCACCCAGTCGAGCATCTCGCCGGGGGCCGGGGGGATGAACTCGCGTTCGCCCTGGTTGGAGAACTCTCCGATTCGCGTGGCCGTTCCGGTGCGCGGATCGAACCACCAAGCCGTGAGGCGGGTCCCGCGGAGCTTTTCCATCCGCACCCTGAACGGGCGTCCCACCGGGGCGTAGACCATGGCGTAGGTGCCGTCCAGGTCCCGGGTCGCTACGAAACGATACCGACCCGAGCCGGGCACGGACGTCGGCACCCGGTCGACGACGATCAGTTCGTCGTCCGGAATCCGGGTCAGGAATGGCCGCGACTCGATCAGCCGCCGGCCATACTTCATCTGCGCGGCTCCCGGTTGCTCGATCGCCTCGCGCCACGGCATCAACGGATTGTTGATGGGATTTCGGTCCGGTTGCCACATCTGCCAGACGGAATGGTGACCGTAGGTGTGGCCAAACGCTCCGCCGAACAGATTCCAGTAGAGAGGACGACGCACGTCCGACGCGATGGAATGACCTCGTTCGTCCGCCCGGAAGGAGACGGGATGATCCTCGTAGATGGGTTCTCCGTCCAGAACCGGCTTGATCGGCGTGCGGTCGTAATCCGCCCGGGTGTTCTGGAAGCCTTCGGTGAACTTGACGTTGTGTCCGTTCTGCCGCATGTTGAAGTCGAGCCAGTCCTCATCGTGGAAGTACTGGGCCGATCCCTGACCGCCCACGGGATGAAAGGTGATGAGATTGCGGCCGCCGTCTCCGCGGCGCAGGCCGTGGGCCATGGCGACGACGATCTCACGATGGCTGTCGTCTTCCAGGGGACGGTCTCCGCCGACGATCCAGACAATGTCCTTGTCCCGGTAGCGGTTCCCGAGCCATTCCCCGAACGCCTCGGCGTTCCCCGGGGTGAAGATCTCGGGGCCCACGCCCCATTTTCGGTTCCACTTGTCGCCCCAGGTCGGGAGCATCCCGACAAAGAGACCGAGTTCATTGGCTCGATCCACGATCCAGTCCACATGGGCGAAATAATCCTCGTTCGGCCGAGTCGGATCGTGATTCTCGAGGGGCACGTGGCCGTAAGGGTTGGGGACGTTCAGACCGTCCAGCTCCGCTAGCACCACCGCCTGGATGACCGTGTATTCATGAGCCCGGCGGTTTTGAAGGTAGTGTTCCGCCTCCTCGCGATTCAATCGGTGGAAGAGCTCCCAGGCCGTGTCTCCCAGCCAGAAGAAAGGACGCCCGTCCTCTCGGACGAGAAAGCGTTGGTTCTCGCTGACCTTGAGGCGGGGGAGATCCGTCGCCAAAACGGAGACCGATCCGCCCGCCAGCATCAGGGTCAAAACCAGCAGGTGTTGTGTGTGGGCCATCGGGGGTGCCTCCCTTCCAACTCCGAAGAAAACCGGGGGACGACGCGGCCCCCGACCCGTATCGTATCCACCCCGGCCGGGGCGATCAAGGATGCGGGCGGCGCGAAACCGGGAAATCCAGAGGGAGCGGATCGAGGCTCGCCGCAGCTTCTGAAATCGCAGCCGAGGTCATTGGGGGGACCACTCCGTAAACACGGGGGAGGCGGGTAGCCGGCCTCGATGCGGGGCGCGTCAGCGGATGATCACGCGGAACGGGCCCGGGTCGTCCCCGCCCAGTTCCAGTTGCCCGGTTCTTACCGCCGGTTCGGTTCCCACTTCGAGCCGATAGTCGCCCAGGAAGCCGCGGAAGGCGACGCCTCCGTCGCCGTGGGTCCGCGTGGCGACCTCGGTCCACCAATGTTCCTTGATCAGGGCGAACAACGCGCTGTAGGACGGCTTGGGCGACATGTCCTCCCGCAGCAACCCGGCCGGGGCGCCCTGCCAGGCCCCCTGATCGCTGAAGTCCCACCAGGAAATGGCCTTCACCGACGGGTGGCTGAACAGCACACGGTAGAAGAGGCTTGCGGCCTCCGCCTGACGTTTCTCCCCCTCCGGAGTCGACCGCCAGGTGAAGTCCGGGTCCGCCCGGCGCAGCCGCCACCCGGGCTCCCCGGACAGGAAGGTCACTTCGGTGAAGTGCAGCGGAACCCCGTAAGCGGAAAACCGCTCGCAGACCTCCCAGATTCTCTCCACGTCCCACTCCCGGGTGTGCTGGTGAGACTGCAGGCCGATCGCGTCGTAGAGCGGACGGCTGTCCATGTCTCCGAGTTCGGAGAGCACTCGGCTCTCGTAATCGGCGTCGACCCGGTAGTCGTTGATCAGCAGGGTGGCGGCGGGATTGGCCTCCCGGGCCCGCCGGAAGGCCTCTCGAAGGTAGGGGCCGACGCCCAGGCGATCGATCAGGTTCGTCAAAATGGGTGCGCGCTCCACCGTCTCGCCCCGTCGATGATGGGTCGCCTCATTGACCACGTCCCAAACGTCCACCCGTCCGCGGAAGTGTTCGACGATGCCGTGAATTCGGTCCATTTGAAGGTCGCGAACCTCGGCCAGGTCGCCGGGCAGCCAGCCGGGGTCGACGAAATTCCAGGCCAGAGGATGCCCCTTCGCCGTGAACCCGTTGCTTTCGCACCAGGCGGCCATCCCTTCGAGCCTGTCCACCTCGGTGCGGCCCCGCTCCCTTTCGTAGGTCCACCAGTAGAAGGGCAGGGTGGCGAAGTTGAAGAGTTCGGAAAACCTGCGCTCGTATTCGCGGTTCTGCGACTCGGTACGGGCGCGGCCCAGCAGAAAGAGATTCGCGCCGAACAGAAAGGCGTGTCGGGTCTGGAGGATGCGGACCGGCGTTCCCTCGGGGAGCGGGCCGCCCGACTCGTCAACGAGGATCAACTCCGCGTCCCTCTTACGGATCCGTTCGATGCGCTCGTCGATTCCCGCTAGAATTTCGTCCGACTGGGCGCGGCACGGGATCGGCGCCAGGAGCACCGCTGCGAGTCCCGGCGTGACGAGGCGGAGAACCCGGCCGCAGAGGATTCGGGATCGGGCCGGACGGAACCCAGGGATCGTCGGCTGTCTCATGGGGGATCAGTGTGTCACCTTCCGGGAACGGCCGCCAGCGCGAGCTATTGAACGGGCGGGTCGGCGCGTCCCCGGAGGGGAGAATGTGGGGACGGGAAGCGGGTGCCCCAAGAAGCGGGGCGCACGGGGTGGCGATCGACCAAGCGGACGTTGGCCCTCACCGTGCCGCCCGCACCGTCCGGTGGTCTCCGCCCGCAAGCCTTCCTGTTGACAGTCTTCCGGACTGCCGTTACGTTCTTCCCGGGAAGATGTGACATGCGATTTCAAGAAAGGCGTAAGGGAATGGTTTCGACGGTCATCGGCCTGGTTGCTTCGGCAGCGCTGACGACGGGGGGGCTTGCAGAGTCGGTTGGGTCCCCGGGTCCGCCCGGAGGCCGGGTGCTGGAGGGGCTCTCGCTCAACAGTCGCCTGCTGGGCCGGGAAGTCCGCCATGCCGTCTACCTTCCGCCGGACTACGACGACTCCAGCCGGCGGTACCCCGTGCTCTATCTCCTCCATGGTTTCACCGACCAGGAGTGGGCCTGGATTCAGTTCGGCCAGGTCCATGTGGCGGCCGACCAGGGAATCCTTTCGGGAGAGGTCCCGGCCATGATCGTCGTGATGCCCGACGGCGGCGTGACCTGGTACGTGGACGACCACTCGGGCGAGGTCCCCTACCGCCGCATGTTTGTGGAGGAACTGATCCCCCACGTCGACCGGACCTACCGGACCCGGACCAGCCGCGAGTTTCGGGCGGTTTCGGGGCTTTCGATGGGCGGCTACGGGGCCCTGATGCTGGCCATGCGGCATCCCGACCTGTTCTCAGCCTGCGTGGCCTTCAGCAGCGGGGTGATGACCGACGAAGAGGTGGTCGCCATGGATGCGGAACGCTGGGACCGTGTCCTGGGCGAGCCCTTCGGTCAGGGGCTCGTCGGCGAGGAGCGGTTGACCGACCAGTGGAAGGCGCACAGCCCGCTGCATCTGGCGAGGACGTTGGCGGTGGAGGAGTTGCGCCGGGTCCGTTGGTATCTGGACTGCGGCGACGACGATTTCCTGTACCGAGGGAACGCCATGCTGCACATCCTGCTGCGGGAGCGGGAAATCCCCCACGAGTACCGCGTCCGCGATGGTGGGCACGTCTGGGAGTACTGGCGGACCGGTATCCGCGACGGTCTTCGATTCCTGGGGCGGGCCTTCCACCGGTAGGGAAGACAGGCATCCTGCCACATCCTGCCTGTCGAACCGGATGCGCGCCTCGCCGACCGGGAAGACAGGCATCCCTGCCTGTCGAACCGGATTCTCGCGCGCGCCGGTCGGTTCCTTCGGGGCTGTCGACGGAGGGATCGCGGCGACAGGCTGGAATGCCGCCTTCCGACAGGCTGGAAGCCTGTCTTCCCTCAGATACGATCGATGAGAGACTGCATCGCCTTCTCCCGGCGGATGATCGACTCGACCAATCGGAACTGGGTGCGGCAGCGGTCCAAGTTGTGATCCTCGCGATGGACCTTAAAGTAGACGTCGCCGGCCAGGTAGTCGGTCAGGAATCGGCAGCCGATGATCAAGGTGATCATCTTGCCTCCCAGCACCAGGTGCTCCCGCTCCAAGGGGTTGAGAAACGCCGCCGCCTCCGAGAGGTAGCCGCGGGCGACCTGCTCGAACATGGAGAGGTCGAGTTCCACTTTGCTCAGGTCCCGCTCGTCCTCGGCGGCGCGGCAGGTGCTGGTGCGCACCATGTCGCCGAAGTCGTACGGAGCCAGGCCGGGCATGAGGGTGTCGAGGTCGATGACGCAGATCCCCTCTCCGGTCTCGTCGTCGATCATGACGTTGTTGATCTTGGTGTCGTTATGGGTGGAGCGGATCGGGATCCGCCCCGCCTCGACCTCCCTGGGCAGAACCTCGAAGATGTCGGCATGACGCCGCAGGAAGGCGATCTCGGGCTGGGCCCGTGCCGCCCGATTTCGCACATCCGCCTCCAGGGCCCGCTCGAAGTTCCGCATCCGTTTCGGCCCGTTGTGGAAGTCGGGGATGGTCTCGTGCAGCGGAGGTTCCCCCAGATCGGTGAGCATCCTCTGGAAGCGGCCGAAGGCGCGAGCCGCCTGGTAGGCTTGGCCCGGATGATCGAGTGTGTCGTACGTTCGAGCCTTTTCGATGAAAACGTAGGCCCGCCAGTGGTGGCCGTTGTCGTCGACCCAGTAACTCCGGCCCTGCCGCGTGGGAATGAGAGTCAGGGTCCGCCGCGTTACATCGGGGGCGCCCGAAGCCTCGATCCTGGCGCGTAGGTGACCCGTCACCCGTTCTATGTTCTCCATGATTCGCGGCGGTTCGGGAAAGGCCCGGGAGTTGAGGCGCTGAAAGATATAGCGGACTCGGGTTCCGCCTTGGTCGAGAACCACCGCGTAGGTGTCGTTGATATGACCGGTCCCGTAGGGAGCGGCGTCGCGAAAGTCCCCGATCAGGTCGAAGGCCCGAACCGCCGATCTCAACTCCGCTCCCGGCATCGCCTCACCAAAGCCTTTCAGGATATAGACCGTTCCGCATCAGATCGAGAAGCCTTCGACGGACCAGCGCCTCATCCTCGCGATAGGTGACGCCGAACCAGCGGTCTTCCGACGCCAGCACCCTGACCCGGACCTGTCCAAGCTCGATCAGCCGGTTGACCGCCGACGGGAGAAAGAACTCGGCCCCGGGGTCGTCCCCGCGGGTCGCGAGGAAATCGTCGAACTGTGACTGTAGCTGGTCGAAGGAGGTGGGGTGGAATCCCCAAAGGTTCATCGACACGAGTTCGTCTCCGGTCAGCGTGTGGCGGGTCCCCCGGTCGTCGACGAACCATCCGCCGCCCCCTTCGCGGTGAATAGCGGTCCGCTCCACGACCTTCTCGAGATACATGGATTCGTCGCACGAGCAGACGCCGCGAGCCACCGAACCATGTTCGGACAGGGTGTTGCGTAGGAGGTAGCCCACCAGAGCATACTCGCCGGGTCGCCGGGACAGGTGGCCGGCCAGCCCGGCGATGGAATCCCGGCCGTAGTAGTCGTCCGCGTTGATGACCGCGAAGGGTTCGCGCACCTC
>CAYRCA010000081.1:0-4473 GCA_964422565.1 uncultured Acidobacteriota bacterium
ACTCGCCAGGATCCATCATCCCGACCGCACCGGAGAGGTCGACTCGAGCCGCTTGCGAGCGGTGAGGGAAGCCTACGAGGTGCTGTCGGACCGGGTGGCGAGGGCGCGCTACGACAGGACTCTCGAGGCAAACGTCCCGGTTCGACGGGAGATTGTGCGGGAAGTTTATCCGACGGGGTCCCGACGAGTTCGCGAATGGGTTAGGGAGTCATATCCGCCGCACCCACCGGATCCATTCGAGGACTTCAGAAGGCTGGTCTGGGCATACTTCAGGTGGTGACGCTTCGAGGTCGTGCGCGAACCCGCGGCGACATTCCTATGCGGTCCGGGAGCTTTCCCCGGATGAAAACGGGCCGAGCTTGGAACCCGGGGGTCCGTCGCGATTCCCGCGGGCTTTGTGGAACCCGCGTGGAGAACGCCGGTCCGAACCTGCGTTCCTCGGGAAGGGACAGTCCAGGCGGCGCCCGGCCCTCTCGTCCGAATTTCCGTCACCCGATGGTCACCGGAATCTGTCGGGTCTTCGCCTCCTCCCTCTTCGGGATCGCGATGTGAAGGACGCCCTTCTCCAGCCGGGCCTGGATCTTCTCGGCGTCCACCGAGACCGGCAACTGGAACGCGCGCTCGAACCTGCCGTACCATCGCTCGCCGCGATGGTAGGTCCGATCCTTTGCCTCGGGCTGCTTGCGCTCTCCCGAGATGTTCAGGAATCCGTTCTCGAAAGAGATGGACACCTCATTCTTGTCGAGCCCGGGCAGTTCCACCTCGAACACCAGTTCGCCGGCGGTCTCATAGATCTCCACCGCGGGCGTCCAAGCCGAGGTCTGCGGTCGGTCCCCGCCGAGGAACTCGTCCAGGGCGCTGTCGAACATGCGGTTGACCGCCGATTGGATATTCTGGACAGCGGGCAAAGAAATACCGGGGTTTCCCGTGACGCGATACATCCTGATACCTCCTTCCGATGATTCTAGTTGGCTCCGATCCGTTTGACTCACATCGGGGTATCTAAGATCGGCGCCACGGGGCTGTCAAGCCAGGCCGCCCGCGCCTGTTCGAGCCGGCAAGTCGCAGGCGGGCGATCCATCGATCCCGGCGCCGAACCGGCGCGAGGGCGGCGCCCGGCCGATCGGCTTCGGAACTCCGTCCGGCTATTCTCCGGAACCCGGCGGGAACTCCTCGTGGGTCGGGTGGACCGCCCAGATCTCGCGGAAGATCCGCCACGATCCGTCGGCCTCCCTCGCGAGTACCCGGAGCGTGGATCCGTTCAGGACGGAGGTCGTCCCGTCCTCCCTCCGAAGAGTGCTGCGGACGAACCGTCCCCTTTCGAAGGCTCGCTCACCTACAACCTCGATTTCCTGGGAATGATAGGAGACGCTCACCTCGGACCGGGCGAACCAGGCGGCCAGCGCCTCGCGAACGGCCTCCCGACCCTCAACCGTCGGTTCCCCGCAGGGCATGTAGACCACGGAAGGGTGAAGGCAGTCCAGGACGGCGTCCAGGTCCCGCCGGTTGATCGCCCCCGTGTGGGTGCGAATCAAGTCGCGAATCGCGTTGCTGTCGCCCGCGCCGCTGTCGGGCCCTGAATCGTCAACCATCGCCGGTTGGTCCGTTCGGCAGGAGAGGACGAAAAGCAATGGAAGAAGTGACAGGCAGAGAGTGTGCATGGACATGTGGCGACCTTTCGATACGCTGGCCGGAGAAGCGCCGTTTAACCCGGCTCGGGCCGTGGGGGAGTCTCCGGACCGGCGTTTGCCGAACCAGTCACGGAGGCCAACCCTGCACCCAACCCTCCGCCCATATTTGGTCTTCCGACGGAGTCGACGATCAGTCACGAACCCCGAGGAGGAGCTCCACCACCAACTGGTCTAGCCGCTCGTAGGGCTTCCCCCTGAGCCCCAGGGCCTTCCGGTCGAACCGATGCTCCTTCAGGGCGGCCGCCTTCTCGGCGGAGTAGGCGCCCTTGTACCCGTCCATCGAGCCGTCGTCCGCGTGAATCTCGGCAAGCAACGCCTGAATCTCCCGGTCCTCCCGGAACCGGCGGGCCTTGTCCTTCAGAATCAGATAAGTCCGCATGCATCCGCGGGCGAAGCTCTTGACATCCTCCTGGTCGGCCGTCCGATAGGCGTGGGCGTCGAAGTGCCGCGGACCCTGGTACCCCACATCCTCCAGGAACCTTACCAGGAAGAACGCCGACTTCGGATTGTGCGCGCCGAACCGGAAATCCTGGTCGTAGCGGCCGAAGGCCTGGTCATTGAGGTCAATGTGAAAAAGCCTCCCCGCCTCCCACGCCTGGGCCACCGCGTGCGTGAAGTTCAAACCCGCCATATGCTCGTGGGCGACCTCGGGGTTTACGCCCACCATCTCGGGATGATCCAGGGTCTCGATCATGGCCAGCATGGAGCCGACGGTGGGAAGGAAGATATCGCCGCGAGGCTCATTCGGCTTGGGCTCCAGGGCGAACTGGAGATCGTGGCCCCGATCGAGGACATAATCGCACAGAAAATTGATCGCCTCCCGAAAACGCCTGGCCGCCTCCGCCGGGTCCTTCGAGGCGTCCGACTCGGTACCCTCGCGTCCACCCCAGAACACATAGACCTTCGCCCCGAGTTCGGCCCCCAGATCGATCGCGTGCATTGTCTTTTGCAGAGCGTAGGCCCGGACCTCGGGATCGTTGGCGGTAAAGGCGCCGTCTCGAAAGGCGGGATCGGTGAAAAGGTTGGTGGTGGCCATGGGCACCACCACGCCGGTTCGCCGCAGAGCCTGCCGGAATTCGGATACGATGCGGTCGCGGTCGGCGGGTGTCGCGTCGATCGGAACCAGGTCGTTGTCGTGAAGGTTCACACCCCAGGCGCCCACCTCTGCCAGCAGCTCCACGATTTCGACCGGAGAGAGAGCCTCCCGCACCGGCTCGCCGAACGGGTCTCTGCCGATATTTCCCACCGTCCACAATCCAAAGCTGAACTTGTCTTCCCGTTTGGGTTGAAACTGATCCATTCCGCTCTCCTTAGGCTGGTTGTCTCGGGAACGTCCCACCTCCCCGGGGGGCGGTGCGATTTTCTCGCCGTCGATTATATTGGGCTCGGCGGCCTCCCGCCAGAGGGTCGCCAAGTCTTGTCGCCAAGTCTTCGGGCGAGAACGTTTTCCGGATCCCGGCGTATAGGTGGGAACGGGGAAAGGCGGGAGGATGCGTCCCGGCCGGTGAAAGGGCGGTTTGGACGCAGACCCGCGGGAGTCGGAATCGAAGTGAGCCGATGATGCCGCGCAAGGTCGTCTCGGGCGGACAAACGGGAGTGGACCGGGCCGCGTTGGACGCGGCGTTGGAGGTCGGCCTGTCCGCCGGCGGGTGGTGCCCGGCCGGCCGTCTGTCGGAGGACGGTTCGATTCCCGGGATCTATCCGCTTCGGGAGACGCCGGACCCCGCCTACGACCAGCGAACTGAGTGGAATGTCCGCGACTCCGACGCCACACTGATCCTGTACGAGGGGGCCCTCTCCGGTGGAACCGAGTGGACCGTGGAGCTGGCGCGGCGCACGGGACGACCCTGTCTTCTGGTCGATCTGCGGACCGATCCCGCTGTCGGACGGGTGCGCGGGTGGATCGAGGCAAACCGGGTCTCGGTTCTGAACGTGGCCGGGCCGCGCGAGAGCGGCTGTCCCGGGATTCATGCGCGGGCTCTGCGATTTCTCCGGGAGTTGTTCGCGGACGCGGCGGCGGCTTCGTGACTTCCGGCTGTGCCGAGTTGTGCTACATTCCCCCCATGCCCAGGACGGTCGGCATTCTCGGAGGCATGGGGCCCGAAGCCTCCGCGGTCTTTCTTCGGCACCTGATCCGGCTCACCCCGGCGAGCCGGGACCAGGATCACATCCCGGTCATCCTGGTCGGCGACCCCTCGATACCCGACCGCACCGCCTATCTCCTGGGGCGCGGAGAGAGCCCCTTGCCTCGGCTGCTCGATCTGGCCGGCGTTTTGGAACGGAGCGGAGCGGAGTTGATCGCCATCCCCTGTAATACGGCCCACGTCTTTTGGGTCGACATCGCTCGCGCGGCGTCGATCCCGGTCCTTCACATCGTCGACGAGACGATCCGACGTCTCGGGCCGGGCGGATCCGGACTGGGGGTCGGCCTGCTGGCCACTCGGGGAACGGTGATGTCAGGCTTGTATCAGGAGGCTCTGGGAGACACCGGGCATCATGCCGTTCTTCCGGCGGAGGAATTCCAGCGGGAGACGCAGGCCATCGTTGAGGGCATCAAGGGCGGAGAGAATCGTGAACGGTCGGCGGCGCGTCTCCTCTCCGTCATCGACCATCTGGCTGGACTCGGCGCCGAGCGGGTGATTCTGGGATGCACGGAGTTGGGTCTGGCGCTGGAAGGCGAACCCCGTCTGCCGACTATCGACTCCCTGCGGGCCCTGGCCGCCGCGACGGTCGAGCAGGCGGCCCTGTGACCGGCGGCGCGGGAGACGGGAAGGAACCGCCC
>CAYRCA010000081.1:4483-12230 GCA_964422565.1 uncultured Acidobacteriota bacterium
CACTTTCCCCGCCCGTTTTCCTCAGTCCAGCCGTGCCGCCACGACGGTGATGTTGTCGAAGCCGCCGTAGTCAAGCGCCCCCTGGACGAGTCCGGGGCATAACTGAGGCCATTCCAAGCTTCGACAGGCCTCGGCAATCTCTCCATCTGAAAGGCAATCGCTCAAACCGTCGGTGCAAAGCAGAAAGAGATCGCCCGGTGCGGCATCGATCTGGAAAATGTCGCAGTGCACCACCGGAGACAGTCCCAGGGACCGCTCGATCAGGTTCTTCTGGGGATGAAGGCGGATTTGATCTTTCTCCAGCGAGCCCTCCTTGTAGAGGCGAAACACGGGGGAGTGGTCGTCGGTGAGTTGTTGAAGATCGTCTTCTCGGAAGCGATAGATCCGGCTGTCTCCGATGTGGGCGACCCAACCCTGTCCCTCATCGGGCCTCGGCAGCCACAGCGCGGACAGGGTGGTGCCCATTCCCAGCCGCGCGTGGTGGCGTTGCTGGTCGCGCAGGATCTTCCGATTGGCGTCGTCCACAGCCTCGGCCAGGACCCTCGAGGGGTCGGTCGCGCCGACCTGAATTCGCAGTTCAAGGCTCTCCACGGCGATTCGACTGGCGATCTCGCCGGCGGCGTGACCCCCCAGTCCGTCGCAGACCGCACACAGACCGGCGTTCTCGACGATGAGATAGGTGTCCTCGTTGTTGCCGCGAACCAATCCCCTGTCGGTTCTGGCCTGAAACCGAAGTCTGTTCGGCATACCGTCGACCCTCAATCGAATCCGTCCAGCAGGCGCATGTGACACTTCACCATCCCGTAGACGATCAGAATCAGAAAGACCCAAGCCGCCGCCTTCTTCCACGGGGGATGGGTCAACTGGATCCCGCAGTAGGGACAATACGTCGTCCGTTCGACGAGAATATACTCACAATGCGGGCATTTTTCCAAGTTACTGTTGCCAGGGCCGCTCACTTCGGATTCTCACAACCGGGTTGACTCGACGGGCGGGCTTTCCCCGGGGAACGCCCGACGGCTTCCTCGACCGACAATCATTCTCTCTTCCGGTCCACCCGCATCTCCGCGACGCTCCCACTCTATCTCAAGATCGCCTCCCCCTGCTTGTCCTTGGTCGAGAACGGGACGGTCCGGCGCTCCCCGGGGACGGGTTTGCCGGTTTCCGGAGGCGTGGTGCTCGATACGAGTCGACGTCCGGAGCAATCGGTGACGTCGGCGGCTTCCTTCCGGGGGCACCGGGCAAGACTCACCCATCGCCCGGAAGGGAGATGACTTCCACCACCACCGGGACAACCCCCGCGCGCACCATGCCCAGCTTCTGCGCCGCCCGGTAGGAGACATCGATGATTCGCCCCCTCCGGAGGGTCTCGACCGGGAGGCGGTCGTTGATCCGCACCACCACCTCCCGTCCGTTCTTCTGGTTCTTCACTCGCACGCGGGATCCAAAGGGCAGGCTGAAATGTGCGGCGGTGAGTCGGTTGCGGTTGAATCGCTCTCCGCTGGCGGTCCTCTTGCCGTGGTAGCCGTCCCCCTTGCCGTACCACGTGGCCAAACCCTCTTGCCGAGTCGGCGTCGGCGAGGGTACGCGGGGTTTCTTCCCGCATGCGCCGGTCGCGGCCAGCAGGGCAAGAAGCACAAGCAAAACCCGCCACCGCATGCTCTCTCTTTACCACGGGGGTGTGACCTCAATGGCCGGCCCCGGTTGCTAAGATGACACCATGTCCGGTTCCACCATTACCTTCACCAGTGATTTCGGAACCCGCGAGTACTACGTGGGGGCGGTCAAGGGAGTGCTTTTGGAGACCAACCCGGAAGCGCGGGTTATCGACATCAGCCACGACATCCCCTCCCACGACATTCTGGCCGGCGCGTTCACCCTGGCTGGATGCTACTCGTTCTTTCCAAGCGGGACGGTCCATCTGGTCGTGGTTGACCCCGGGGTGGGGTCCACCCGTCGGGCGCTTGTGGCGACCAGCGAACGCTACCAGTTCGTGGCGCCCGACAACGGCGTCTTGTCGCTGGTGTGCCTGCGGGAACCGGTAACGCGTGTTGTCTCTGTCGAGGCGGACCACTACTTCCGGCAGCCGGTCTGCCCCACCTTCCATGGTCGCGACGTGTTCGCCCCCGTGGCGGGCTCTCTTGCCAAGGGGATCGATCCGGGTAAGTTCGGCCCTGAAGTCGACGACTTTCGAAGATTGGGGCTTCCCCCGCCGACCGAACTTGAAGACGGCGGCCTTGAAGGCTTTGTCCTGCACATCGACAAGTTCGGCAATGTGATCACCAGCCTGACTCCCGATGATTTTGCCCGCCGCGGCGTCGATCTCTC
Organism: uncultured Acidobacteriota bacterium; assembly: GCA_964422565.1. Lineage (GTDB taxonomy): Bacteria > Acidobacteriota > UBA6911 > RPQK01 > JAPXNP01 > CAYRCA01. Next base: position 6,812 of record CAYRCA010000081.1, read on the forward strand.
CTCGGTGCGGCTTGTCTGTGGCGACCACACCGTCAGCCGCTTCGCGCACTACTACGCCGAGGGCGAGGGGGAGGAACTCTTCTTTCTCTTGGGAAGCGCCGGCCACCTGGAGATCGCCGCCCTGAAGCGGCCCGCCTCGCGTATCCTGGCCGTCCGTCGCGGCGCGAAGGTCCGGGCCCTGCCTCGGTAGCGCCTTCCGGACACGTCCCCCGCCATTCGGCTTCAGGTCTTGACCTGGCGAGAAGGGCATGGGCGCAGCCGAACGGCGGCGACAAAAAAATGGTGGATCTAAAAACCCTCCCTTACTATACTACCCCCAGCCCGCTTCCCAAAGGCTCGTTACGTGACAACTCGACGCCGCTCCTGCCTTCTCGGGAGGCCGCTCCAGTGTGGGGATCCATCCGCCGAACTCGATGGATCCCGGGGGGCGGGTCGACGTCGGGTTGCGTTCCTGCTGACAGAGGCAGGAGATTGAGGGGACATCATGAGAGTTTTCACTCACAGTACGACCGAGCGGTCGCGTGGCCTCGGGCTTTTGGGGCTGTGCGTTCTGGCGGCGCTGGTCTCGGCGACGCCGCGGGAGGCGGTCGCTCAGGCCTTGTACGGCACCCTGACGGGCCAGGTGCGCGACGCCACCGGAGGCACGATTCCGGGCGCCGAGGTGCTTATCGTCAACCTGGCGACGAATTTCACCCAGACCGGCATCACAAACGATTTGGGCAACTACACGCTGCGCAACATCCCCATTGGGACGTATCGGGTCAGCGTGTCGCTGACCGGGTTCCGGGAGGCGGTGCTGGAGCGCGTGACGGTCACGCCCGGAGCCGTGACCCGCGAAAACGTGACCCTGCAGATCGGGGAGATTACCGAGTCGATCACCGTCTCGGGGGCGGCGACGCTGCTCCGGACGGACACCGCCGAGGTCTCCTCTCAGTTGGACACCAGGGAAATCTCCGACCTGCCGCTGAACGTCTACCGAAACTACCAGGCGCTGATCAACCTGGTTCCGGGAGCGACGCCCGCCGGGTTCCAGAACGCGATCACCGATACTCCGGGCCGCGCTCTGACCACGAATATTGCGGGAACCGCCCGCAACGTCAACATGACGCGAATCGACGGGGCCGCGAGCGTCAACCTCTGGCTGCCCCACCACACGGCCTACGTCCCCCCCTCGGAGACGATCGAGGTGGTGGACATCTCCACCAACACCTTCGACGCCGAGAAGGGCTTTGCGGGCGGCGCGGCGGTCACGGTGATCACCAAGTCGGGGACCAACGAGTTCCGCGGCTCGGCCTTTCATTATCACGAGAACAACGCCCTGAACGCCCGCGATTTCTTCAATTGGGGAGACGTGCCGGCGGGCAACCGCAACATCGGCGGGTTCACCATTGGCGGACCGATCGTAAAGGACAAGCTGTTCTTCTTCGGCGGCTGGGAGGGGACTTTCCAGCGGATTTCGCGGACCCACGTCGCGACCGTGGCCACGGGGGCCATGCGGGCCGGCGATTTCAGCGCCTGGCTTCCGGGCGCGGATGGCACCTGCGTCGGTCCGGGAACCTGCTCCGTGATCTACGACCCGTTGACCGGCGATGCACTGGGGCGGAACAAGACCCCGTTCCCGGGCAACATCATTCCGGCGGACCGGATCTCTCCGGCGGCGGCGACGATGCAGGCCCTGGTGCCGCTTCCCAACCGGCCCGGACTGTTGACCAGCAACTACGAGATCTCGGGCACGGAGGCGATGGACCGTTTTAACTACGACGTCAAGGTCGACTGGTACCGCACCGACAACCATCGACTGTGGGGCAAGTTCAGTTTCATGGACGCCGAGGTGACCAAGGATCCGCTTTTCGGGCCCGGCGGCGGCGGCGCAATCGGCGGCGGCGGCGACGGGGTCGGCGACACCGACGTGAAGGTCTACGGGGTTGGCCACAACTGGACGATCTCGCCCACCTTCCTGATGGACGCCAACTTCGGCTACACCGACATGGACCAAGTGGTCTTTACGGCCGACCTGGATCTGGGTAACTTCGGCCAGGATGTCCTGGGCATCCCCGGCACCAACGCGGCGGCCGGCCAGGACCAGGCCTGTGTCGTCGACGGCGCGAACCGCTGCGGCGGAATACCGCGGTTCAATGTGGCCGGATTCAACGACTTCGGCCAGTTGGACGGCTGGAGTCCTCTGTGGCGTGACGAGAACAGCTTCACCTTCACCCAGAACATCAGTTGGTCCACGGGCAACCACGAGCTGCGCTTCGGCTACGACCTGGTGAAGCACATGATGGATCACTGGCAGCCGGAGATCGGCGCCGGGGGACCTCGCGGCCGCTTCGACTTCAGCCGCAACATCACCGCGAATAAGGATGGGGCGGCGGGCACCGACCGGAATTCCTGGGCCGGTTACCTGCTGGGCTATCCGTCGTTCTTGGGGAAGACGCTGCAGTGGGAGCTGATGACCGCCCGGGAATGGCAGCACGCCTGGTACCTTCGCGACCGGTGGCAGGTTTCGCCCAAGCTGACGCTGACCCTGGGACTGCGCTACGAGTACTTTCCCCTGGTGAAGCGCGTTGACCGGCCCATGGAGTTCCTCGATCTCAGTCGGGTCAGCGCCTCGGAGTGGGGCGAGTCCTTCGACACGGTCCTGGACAATAGCACCAGCGTGAGCAAGAGCCTGTGCGCGCCTCGGCTGGGATTCGCCTACCGACTGAGCGACGACGACGTGGTTCGGGCGGGTTACGGCATCACCAACAGCCCCCTGCCCTTCGCCCGACCCCTGCGCGGCTTCTTCCCGTTGACGGTGGCTGGTGAGTTTCAGGCCGCGGACAACTTCCTGCCCTTCACGACTCTGGCCGATGGAATCCCGCTGTTCGTGGGTCCGGATACCTCGCCCGGGGCACGCGTTCCCCTGCCGCCCTTCATCTCCCAGCGTTCGATGCCCAGCGAAAAGCTTACCCGCGGCTACATTCAGTCCTGGAACGCTATGTATGAGCGCAAACTGCCCGCCGATATCGTCGTCTCCTTAGGTTACGCGGGCACCCAGACCGTCCACCAGCTTGCCTACCAGGAACTCAACTGGTCGCCTCCTGGGGGCGGAACGGTCGGCCGGCAGCTCTACCCCTACAGCGAGGTTTCGATCCGACACTTTGATGGATGGCTGAGTTCCAACTACCACTCACTTCAAATCGCCTTGAATCGGCGATTTACGGACGGCCTTTTCGTCAAGGGGGCCTATACCTGGGGTCGAGCGATCAACCGGACGGACGACGAAGGCTCGGCGACCGTGATGTGGAACGACCCGGCGCTCCTTGGCCGCAACCGTGCCCAGGCGGGCTACAACCGGCCGCACAACCTGCAGTTGGCGGCCGTCTACGAACTGCCCTGGGGACGCGGCCGCGATGACTTCGCTGGCATGGTCCTGCGCGGCTGGCAGATCAACGGGGTCTTTTCGGCCCACAATCAGACGGCGTTCGGCGTCGGATCGGGCGGCCCTTTGAACGCCCGGGAAAACAGCCAGACCGCGGATCAAGTGAAGACCGACGTCGCCAAGCTGGGGGGAATCTTTGACAGCCCCTACTACGACCCGACCGCCTTCGCGCGCGTGAACCGAGTGCCGGGCGTGGACTGCAACGTCAACGACCTGTCCTGCTACGGCAACAGCGGGCGCAACATTCTGCGCGGCCCGAGTTGGGTAAACCTGGACTTCTCGCTGTTCCGCACCTTCCACATCACGGAGGGGATCGGGCTGGAGTTCCGGGCGGAGGCCTTCAACATCAGCAACACGCCCCACTTCAACAACCCGGTCAGCGGGGTGGATTCGGGTAACTTCATGCACATCACCAGCACCAGCGCGAACGCTCCGGAGCGAATTCTGCGGTTCGGCTTCAAATTGAACTGGTAGCTTGCGGGTTAATCGTCAGCCAAGAGGGGCGCGGGGCCTTGGCGGGTCTTAGCCCCGCCCTCCCCTTCTTGGTCTGCCTTCGGGTCCGACCGTTTGGACCCGCCCGACCCGTGCGAGGAGTGTGACCAAAACCCTACCCCAGATCGACGGGTCGCGCGGTTCGTGAAGACCGATACAAGGCTTCAACCAGTTCCACGCTGCGCCGCCCCTCGCGCCCGTCGCAGACCGGGGCGCGACCCGTTTCGATCGCGTCGAGAAAGTCCTCCAGGATCCGCCGGTGACCGGCAACGTCGGACACCCGGGGGTCGGATTCGCTGGCGTCTCGCCCCTCCGAGGGGGGCGGCCCGGCCAGGGACCCGTCGTCGCCGCGCAGCTCCACCGACACCAGCCGGTTGTGCTCCAGAACCGCGGTCCCCTCGCCGCCGGTGACATAGAGTCGCCGCGGTTGGCCCGGGTACGCGCAGGTGGAGGCCTCGAAGGTGCCGAGGGCGCCGTTCTCGAATTCCAGGACGGCGACCGCGGCGTCCTCGGTTTCGATGCGATGCAGAAGGGTCCCGGTCTTGGCGTAGACGCGGCGCACTGGCCCGAGCAGCCAAAGCAACAGATCGACGGTGTGGACCCCCTGGTTCATCACCGCTCCGCCGCCATCAAGCGCCCAGGTGCCGCGCCAGTTCGAGTCGCCATAGTACTCGGGGTTCCTGTACCAGCGGACATGGGCCGTAATCAAAAGCGGCCGTCCCAGGCGTCCCTCGTCCAACATCGCCTTGAGGCGCCGGATGTCGGGCGACACCCGGTCCTGGAAGAATACGCCCAGCTTCACGCCGGCTTCGTCACACGCCCGAATCAATGTATCGGCCCGCTCCACCGTCACGTCGATGGGTTTCTCGGTGAGCACGTGGATGCCCCGACGAGCGGCCGCGACGCCCTGTTCGGCGTGAAGACCCGAAGGGCTGCCGATGGCGACCAGATCCACGGACGCGGTGAGGAGTTCCTCCAGATCGGTGAATGGGCGGGCGCCGCATCGCGCCGCCAATTCCCGAGCCTTGGTCGGGTTTCTGCTCTGCACGCCGGTCACCTCCAGCCGCTCGATCCGGAGGGCGGCCTCCAGGTGGCTTCGACTGATGCTGCCCCCTCCGACGATTCCCAGACGTTTCCTCACAGGGTCTCCTCCCAAAAAACTTGGCTCTGTTTCCCAGTCTCGGCAAGAGGCGGCCGACAGGTCCCGGCGGCGTCCGGACGGGGTGCCGACGCAACCCGAAACTCGCCGCGGTCAGCTCCAAAGCCGGTCCCGGGACCGGAACACGTCTCATTCCGGCGTCGGGCTGGAACAGCCCATGGCTTGGGGGAGACTCTACCACAGGGTCCCGGCGGGGCCAATTCCCTGGATTGTCCCCTGGATTGTCCCTGGATTGACCCTTTCAGCGGGGATTCTGGTACCCTGAGCCGGGGGATGGAGGTCGGCGCGGGGCGAAGCCACATGGGGTGACACCCCGAGAAACGTCGAGTTGGCGGCAGTCATTT
>CAYRCA010000082.1:0-2872 GCA_964422565.1 uncultured Acidobacteriota bacterium
GTAGCACGTCCCCGCACAGGACCATGCCCTCGCGCGCGGGCGTCTCGTAGGCGATGCTGCCCGCTTCCGCGACGGAAGAGGCGCCGGCGGCGTCCCGCCCGAACCCGGGGTCGCGTGTCGCCCGGAGAGTGACCGTGAAGGACGAGCCGGGAAAATGGATCGAGATCGAGCTGGAGGGGCGTCCCGTGTTGCGATACAACTACGGAATCGTCGTCCCTCCGGATGGCGATGACTCCTCTTCCCAGGCCAGAAGCGCCTACCTCCACCCGGTCTGGACGCCTGCCCGCCGGGTCGTGACCGACGACTTCCATCCCTCCCATCCCCACCAGCGCGGAATTTGGATGGCCTGGACCAGGACGGAGTTCGAGGGTCGAACCCCCGACTTCTGGAACTTGGAGGACGGGACCGGGGCGGTCCGCTTCGAGAGTCTCGAAAGCGTCACCGGCGGATCCGTCTTCGCCGGTTTTCGGGCCCGGCACCGGCACGTGGACCTCTCCCATTCCGACGATGAGCGGGAGGTCCTGGAGGAGGAGTGGGACCTGAAGGTCTTTCGAGTGGGCGGAAGCCGATGGGGCTTTTACCTGTTCGAGCTCGCGTCGACCCAGCGTCTTGCCGGCGAAAGCCCCTTGATCCTGCCCGAATATCATTACGGGGGGATGGCCTTCCGGGGCGCCCGCGGTTGGACGCCGGACGGGGTTCGGGCGCTCACCTCCGAGGGCTTGGATCGCCGCGCCGGAGACGGATCGCGGGCCGACTGGTGCCTGATGGAGGGCCCCTTCGAGCGGGGGGAGGGCGGACTGGCGGCTTTCGGACATCCTCTGAATTTCAGGGCGCCGCAGCCGCTTCGGATCCACCCCGAGCAGCCCTATTTCGCATTCTCCCCCATGCGATTGGGCGGGATGGAGGTCGCCCCGGGCGACGCATACGTCTCGCGGTACCGATTTCTCTCTTTCGACGGATCGGCACCGCGGAGTACGATCGAGGCCTACTGGCTCGACTACTCCGACCCTCCCGCGGTGACTTGGTCCCGCCCGTGACGCCCGACTCGAGGACCGTCGACAACGATGCGGAGCCCCGGGGATAAGAGTCTATGTTGTGTCGATAGTGATATCTATGAATGCGCTCGCGCCGCCGCCGCGGTTTCCGGGATTTCGGGAGGGCCGCTCTCTTGGTAGTGGGCGAATCTGGTATCGTGTCAGTCTTCAGCGTATGCACGAATCGACGATTCCAGCCGACCAGTGGCGGGAGGCGAACGATGTTTTCCTGGCGGCCCGGCGCCGAGTCGCGCTGACCGGGGCCGGCATATCGGTCAGTTGCGGGATCCCCGACTTTCGGGGCAGCGCCGGCCTCTGGTCCCGGTTTCCTCCCGATGAGTTCGCGACCCTCGACGTCTTCCTGAGGTCTCCCCACCGGGCTTGGGCATTCTACCGCGAGCTGGGGCGGACTCTGATTGGAAAGGCGCCGGGGCCCGCCCACCTCGCCCTGGCCCGGATGGAGGCGGGCGGGCTGCTGGACGCCGTGGTGACGCAGAACGTCGACGGATTGCATCGGGAGGCCGGCAGCGCTCGGGTCTTCGAGGTCCACGGAAACTACCGCGAACTATGCTGTCTCCGTTGCGGCTGGAGGGGGCCGGCGCACCGGGAACAGCTTGAGGGGCGAGTTCCGGACTGTCCCCGCTGCCGGATTCCGGTCAAGCCGGACGTGGTTCTTTTCGGCGAGCGGGTCAGGGACATGGAGGCCGTCGAGGAGCTTCTGGAGGACTGCGGGGTGTTGATGCTCGTGGGAACCTCGGCCAGCGTGTTTCCGGTCGGCGCTTTGCCTCGGCAGGTCGAGGTCCGCGGAGGCGTTCTGATGGAATTCAATCTGGACGCCACCCCGCTGACGCCGATGTCGCGATTTCATTTTCGGGGCCCGGTGGAGGCGACCGTCCCCCGTTTCGCCCGGGGACTGGCGGCGCCGCGGTCGAATTCTGCTGCGTTCCGTCAGAGGGTCTGGTAACATTCGGCGGAGGTCTTCCGCCATGAGAATCCTTCTCCCGCTTCTGCTGGGTTTTGGGGTGTGTGTCTCGTCTTTCGCTCAGGACCGCAGGGCCACATATCTGATCACGGGAATGGTGGCTTTTGAGGACGGCAAGGCGGTCTCCGAGCCCGTCGAGGTGCTGCTGACCTGCTCGGGTGCCGTCCTATTGACGATCTTCACCCAGGGAGACGGCCAGTTCGCGTTTTCCCTGAGCGAGAGCAAGGAAGCCGGCACACAGTTGCACGAGACGGCCGGAAGCCCCAGCGGAGGAGGGTTCAGGGACTTCAACCAGATGGGGCGCGGACTGGGGGACACCGGAGTCTACGGTTCCGGCCGGACCCGGATGAGTCGCATCAATCTGAATGACTGCGAGATCACCGCCGCCCTTCCCGGCTTTCTCTCGGAGATCATCTATCCGGGCTCGGTCGGCAGCCTGGAGAACCCCAACGTGGGGACGATCGTGCTCCACCGCCTGGGGGATCGGTCCGGGACGACCGTCAGCCTCAATACGCTCAGAGCGCCCGCGGGGGCCCGCAAGGAGTATGAGAGGGCTCTTCGGGAGTGGCGCAAGGAGAAGGTCAATCACCGGAGGGTGATGAGGGGATTGCGGAAGGCCGTGTCGGCCTACCCGGAGTTTTCCGCCGCTTGGCATCTTCTGGGCATGGCCCAGGTCGCCGCGGGGGACAATCGGGAAGAGGCCATGCGTTCGTTCCGGCGGGCCGTCTCGAGCGAAGCCGGGTACCTGCCCCCCTACCTGGAGTTGGCTGAACTGTTCCTCCGTGAGAGTCGGCCCGCCGAGGCCGCCCAGTGGGCCGCGCGGGCGGTCGAGTTGGCGCCCGATCTTCCCAGGGCC
>CAYRCA010000082.1:2882-12067 GCA_964422565.1 uncultured Acidobacteriota bacterium
CCTATCTCTACGCCTACAGCCTTTTCTCCCTGGCTCGCTTCGACGAGGCCGCGAAGTTCGCCCGGCGAGTCTTGGACAGCTCCGAGGCCGGCGCTTATCCGGGAGTTCATCTGGTTCTGGGGACCGTCCACGCCAACCGAGGGGAGTACCGGGATGCGGCGGAGGAGTTCCGCGCCTTTCTTCGTCTGAATCCGCGGTTCGAAGGCGCCGAGGAACTCCTCCGGGAGATTCACCGCTGGGAGGCGACGGGGTTGATCTCGGCTGAGTTGGGCGCGGGTCCTCGACAGTAGCCCGACCGCGTTTTCGATGGGAACCCGCCGAGGGTGTCCGGACTTTCCACGGACAGCCGCCTGGGTGCGTCGCAGCGCGCCCACCCCCCCCTGTGGTTGAGCCGGATGGCGGGGGGAGGGGGATGGCTCCGAGAGGGGGGGCTGTGGTGGTCGAGGCGCGGACGCTCGCCCATCCGGTCCCACGGCGGGGGCCGTGAGGGACTGAGGTTCGGGGCGCGTCGCACTTTTTGACGCGTCGGACAAACTTGAATTGGGCCTCTGGAAGTTCCCGGATTGCGGCTATGGACTGGCGGGGATGTCGGCCGGGGCGTTCCGGCGGGCCCGGGCGGAGAGTCGGACTTCACTCCTTGCGGGAAGGACATGGGTAACGGGCGATGCGCCTCTGGACGCTACCGGCGTTGTGTATGTTTGGTGTCTGCCAACTGGCCGCACAAGTGGAGAGACTCGATCCCCCGATTGAATCGGAGAGTCCTCCAGCCGAGAGGGGGCCGGGGGAGGAGGTTCCCGCGCCTTCGGGCGAGGCAAAGCGGATCGAAGCTTTCGTCGACGGTTTGATGGCGGCGCAGTTCGAGGCGTATCGCTTGGCCGGAGCGGCGGTATCGATCGTCCGGGGAGACGAGGCGGTCCTGCTCAAGGGGTATGGGTACGCCGATTTGGAGAAGCGAATCCCCGTCGATCCCGAGACGACGCTCTTCGCGGTCGCCTCGATCACGAAACTGTTCACTTGGACGGGCGTCATGCAGTTGGCCGAGCAGGGGCGACTCGACCTGTCCGCCGATCTCAACCGGTATCTCAAGTCGGTGAGGATCCCGGAAACCTTTCCCCGGCCCGTGACGATGCTCGACCTGCTGGCCCACACCGCCGGTTTTGAAGACCGTCACCTGAGGCTCTTCAGTCTATCGACGGACACTCTGCGGCCGCCCGCGGAGCTGCTTCGGGAGGATCTTCCCCGGCGCGTACGTCCGCCCGGTGAGATCCCGGCTTATTCGAATCACGGCGCCGCGTTGGCGGGTGTGGCGATCCAGGACATCACGGGGGTTCCCTGGCCCGACTACCTGGAGCGGCACGTTTTCGAGCCCCTGGAGATGGAGAGTTCCAGCGTGCGGCAGCCGGTCCCGCCCGAATTGGGGGACGCCGCAAAGGGCTATCGCTTTACCCGGCGGGGAATGACCGTCCAGCCTCCCGAGTATGTAACTCTTGCGCCCGCCGGATCGGCCCGGTCCACCGCCGCGGATATGGCGAGATTCATGTCCGCCCATCTGCAGTTGGGCCGGTACCGTGACCGGCGCATCCTGATGGAGGCGACGGCGGCCCGGATGCGCGGCGTCCTGTTCGAGGCCGACCCCCGTGTTGGAGGCATGGCCCACGGCTTCGTGACCCGCAGAGTCGGGGGCCGTCAAGTGATCGGCCACGGAGGCGACACACTTTCCTTCCACTCGGGGCTGTTCCTGGTCCCCGACGAGAACCTTGGAATCTTCGTTTCCTATAACGCCGAAGGGGGTGGTAAGGCAAGGAGCAAGGCGGTCGAGGCGCTGTTGGGCTTCCTCCTGCCGATCGAGGTTGAAGAGGCGCCTGATCCGTTGCCGGGCTTCGCCGAAAGAGCGGAAGGGATCGTTGGGTCGTACCGCAGCTCAAGGCGTCCCCGGACCACTCTGGACAAGTTCGCGGAGATTTTTGGCTACCTCATTGTGGAGGTCGTCGAGCAAGGGGTTCTGAGGACCAGCTCGATGGATCGATCGGTCCGGTTGTGGGTGGAGAAGGAACCCTTCCTGTTTGTGGCGCGGGACAGCGGTGAGACCCTTTTTTTCCAGGAAGACGAGGAGGGTGAGATGCGGGCCTTCTTGGGAGATCAGGGGCATGCCGCCCACGAAAAGCTGAGGTGGTGGCAGACTCCGGGTTTTCAGGGCACGCTCCTTTTGCTGAACCTCCTGCTGCTCGTCTCGACCTTCCTGCTGCCGGCGATCGACGTTCTGCTCAATTGGCGAACGGAGCGTATGCTGGCCCGGCGGGAACCGACCCACTCCTCCGCACGGTGGCTGGCGAGCTTCGTCAGCGGCGTTTACATGCTTTTTCTGGCGGGCCTAGTGATCGGTGTGCCCGATCCCTACGTGCTGCTGTACGGCGTGCCTCCCTTCCTCGTCAAGTGGCTGGTTGTGCCTCTGGTCGGCGGTTTCCTGACGGTGGTCATGGTCGTGGTGGCGGCCCTCGCCTGGCGTGGACGCTTTTGGAGTGTGGGCGCGCGCCTTCACTATTCATGCGTCGCGGCGGCGGCCGTCGCGCTGCTCTGGCAACTGAACTACTGGAACCTGCTGGGCTGGAAGTTCCACTGAGGGTTTTGGGGGTTCGGGGTTTCGAGGTTTCGAGGTTTTTTGGGCTTTGAGGTTGAGGGGTTCCGGGGTTTCGTCGCGGAGGAATCCGGAAACCGTGGAACCACCGAACCTCGGCATGCGGAACGCGGAACGCGGAGCCCGCCTCTCTCACTCCCCGCTCCCCACTCCCCCGCCCCGCGCTCGGAACCGCCCGTCCGGTGTTGCGTCTCCGCTCGTTGCTCCGTAAGCTTTCCTGAACGATGGCTCCACCCCAGTTGGTTGTATCCTCGGGAACGGAACGGATTCGCTTCGCCCGGGACTGGCTGCCGGCCGGGCCGGGTGAGGTCCTGATTCTCAGTCCCACCCGTTCGGCCGCCGACGATCTCGCCCGCGATGCCGCCCGCGGCAGGGAGGGGCTCCTGGGGGCGCATCGTTTTTCCACGAGCCAGCTGGCGAACAGCTTGGCGGCGCGGGCGCTGGCGACGGAGGGGCTGGTTCCCCTGAGTCCCCTCGGCCTCGATGCCCTGGTGGCCCGCTGCGTGCACCTGCTGGCGGGACGGTTGCGTTACTTCGGTCCCATCGCGGCTTTGCCGGGATTCCCCCGGGCGGCGGCGGCCACCCTGACCGAACTGAGAATGAACGAGGTGTCCGCCGCACGGTTGCGGGACGGCTCCGATCGCTGCGAAGATCTCGCCGACCTGCTGGTCGAGTTGGAAGCGCAGCTGGAAGCCTGGTCGCTCGCCGACTTCCCCCGGAGAATCGATTCCGCCTGCCGGGTTCTGGAGGGCGATGAGGTCCCGTGGAGGGACTTCTCGCTCCTGTTGCTCGACCTGACGGCGGAGACCGAGAAGGAGCGACGTCTCCTGCGCCTGTTGATCGGGCGCTCCGCCGCGGTCCTGGCGACGGCCCACGCCCGGGATGAGGAGGCCGTCCGGGATCTGAGCCGCACCCTTGGGGCTGAGGCGCTGGACCTTACCGCCGGCGAGGAACCCACCACGGGCCTCGACCGTCTTCGCGCCTACCTGTTCAGGGAGCTTGGCGCGCCCTCGGGCGGGGCGGACGAGACGTTCGAGTTTTTCTCGGCCCCCGGGGAGGGGAGGGAATGTGTCGAGATCGTCCGCCGGATCCTCGGCTGCGCTCGTTCCGGCGTTGGGTTCGACCGGATGGGCGTTCTGCTCAGACAACCATACCTGTATCAGCCCCAGTTGGAGGATGCCCTCCGGAGAGCGCGCATACCGGTTCACTTCACTCGAGGCACGCGACGTCCGAATCCCGCGGGGCGCGCCTTTCTGGCTCTGCTGGATTGCGCCGCTCAGGGCCTCTCGGCCGCCCGCTTTGCCGAGTACCTCTCTCTCGCCCAGGTGCCGAGGAGGCCGTCCGCCGCCGCGGCGGCGGTGCCCTGGGTGGCGCCCGGCGAGTCCGCGCAGATGTCCTTTAAGACGGCGCCCTCCGCGGCGGATCCTGGTGACGCCGGCCCCAGCGACGGGAGAGATTATTCGGGTCCCTCTTTTCATTGGGAGCGCCTGCTCGTCGACGCCTCCGTCGTGGGGGGGCGGGAGCGGTGGTCGAGGAGGCTGTCCGGGCTCGAGCGGGAGCTCAGATTGAAGCTGAAGGCGGTGCGAGAGGAGGACCCTCGGGCGGCGCTGCTGGACGGTCAGTTGACGGGCCTGGTGGAGTTGCGGGAATTCGCGCTCCCGTTGATCGACCGACTCGGCTCCCTCCCGAGGGAGGGTAGCTGGGGCGACTGGTTGCCCGCCCTTCGGCAACTGGCGGTCGACGCCCTCCGGGATCCGGAACGGGTTTTGGAGGTGCTGGCGGAGCTTGAGCCCATGAGGGACATCATTCCGGTCGGTCTCGAGGAGGTTCGGAAGGTCCTGTCCAACCGACTCGCCTTCTTGACCGATCCTCCCGATCGGGACCGCTATGGAAAGCTTTTCGTGGCGGCACTGGACGAGGCCGCGGGCAGGTCGTTCGAGGTGGTCTTTCTCCCCGGGCTGGCGGAGGGCGGCTTTCCGCCCCGAATCCTCGAGGACCCGCTTCTGTTGGATGAGTTTCGACGGGGGCTGGATCTTCCCCTGAGGACCCGTGGCCGTCGGCTTCGGGAGGAACGGGTTCGGCTGCTCCGCGCGGTGGGCGCCGCCGCGGGAAGGCTGGTGGCCTCCTATCCCCGGATGGACCCGCTGGCGGGTCGCGCGCGAGTCCCGTCCCTGTACGCTCTCGAGTTACTGCGCGCCGCCGAGGGGACCCTTCCCGAGCTCCGGGAGCTGGAACGACGAGCATCGACCGAGCCCAGTACCCGCATGGGCTGGCCGGCGCCTCGCCATCCCATGGACGCCATCGATCCCGCGGAATACGACCTGGCCCGGCTCGACCGGCCTCTGCACAGGCCCTCGGGTGGCGGAGCGGGCGAGGGACGCTTTCTGCTCCTGGTCAACCCATGGCTCGCGCGGTCGATTCGGGCGCGCTACAAGCGGTGGGGGAGGGCCTGGTCCGACGTGGACGGCATTGTGGCGTCAAGGGACGAGCGGATTCAGTCCGCTTTGCGTCCCCATCGCCTGGCGGAGAGGAGCTACTCGCCCACGGCGCTTCAGACGTTCGCGGCCTGTCCGTATCGGTTCTTCCTGTACGCCGTTCAGAGGCTTCAACCCCGGGAGGAGATCGCCTCCATCGAGCGGATGGATCCCCTCATCCGGGGCAGTCTCGTCCATCAGACACAGTTCGAGCTGTACCAGGCCTTGGAGCGCGACGGGCTTATCCCCCTCGACGCGGCCGCGATCGACCGGTTGCTGGACCGGGCGGATCGGGTCCTGGACGCGGTCTCCGCCCGGTACTTCGAGGACCTCGCCCCGGCTCTTCCCACGGTGTGGCGGAGCGAGGTGGAGGAGCTCAGGGTGGATCTCCGGTGTTGGCTTCGGGAGGTGGTTGCGGAGGAAGGACGATGGCAGCCTTTGCGTTGGGAGTTTTCCTTCGGTCTTCCGCTGGAGGGGGGCCGGGACGCGCACAGCCTTGAGTCGGAGGCGGTCCTGGAAAGCGGCTTCCGCCTTCGGGGAGCGATCGACTTGATCGAGCGGGACGAGGGACGGGGATGGCTTCGGATTACCGACCACAAGACGGGGAAGGCGCCCTGGCCTCCACCCAAACTAGTCGGTGGGGGCGCCTTTCTGCAGCCGCTCCTCTATGGCCTCGCCGCGGAGACGGCGCTGGAGGAGCCGGTTGAATCGGCGCAGCTGTTCTACTGCACCCAGCGGGGGGATTTCAGACGGTATCGTTTCCCCCTGAACGAGTCGAGTCGGCGGACGGCGGGAGACGTTCTCCAACTGATCGACTCGTGGGTCGGGCGGGGGTTTCTGCCCGTGGCGCCCCGCCCCCGGGCGTGCCTCTACTGCGACTACCGGACCGTTTGCGGGCCTTATGAGGAGCTGCGCTCGTCCCGAAAGGACCCGTCGCCGCTTGAGGAGCTTCAGGCCTTGAGGCAGTTGCCATGACCGGCTCCAGGGGACGGATCCTGAAGGACCAGGCGGACCGCGACCGGATCCGCTCCAGTCTGGGGGAGAGCCTGATTGTCGAAGCCGCGGCCGGCACCGGGAAGACCACGGTGCTCGTGGATCGTTTGGTGGAGGTGCTCCGAGCGAGGTTGGCCCAGCCCGATCAGGTCGTGGCCGTGACCTTCACCCGGAAGGCGGCCGGCGAGCTCAAGCTGAGCCTCCGCCAGGCGTTGGATCGAGCCCGGTCGGCGGCGGACTCGCCGGCGGAGCGGGCGACACTGGAGGATGCCCTGGCCCGCCTCGAGGAGGCGCATATCGGCACGATCCACTCGTTCTGCGCCGAGCTTCTTCGGGAACGACCCGTGGAGGCGGGGATCGACCCGATGTTCGAGGAACTGGCCGAGGATCAGGCCCCGGCTCTCTTCGAGTTGGTCTTCCGGCCCTGGATCGAAGGACGGCTGGAGGTCATGCCCGCGGCGCTGGCGCGGCTACTGAGTCGTTCCCAGGTGCGGGAGTTCGGGCAGGACTCGCCCCTCGACCAGATCCGGGGCGCCGCGTGGCGGTTTCTCGAGTGGCGGGACTTCCCCAAGCCCTGGCGGCGGGAGCCCTTCGATCGCCCCGGCGCCGTCAGCCAGTTGTTGGATCAGGTGGAGGAGTTGGCCCAGTGGACCGCGCGCTGTCCCAATTTCGGAGACGATTTGCGGCGCGGGCTGCGTCCGGTGTTGGATCTGGCGACTTGGGTCCGCCGGGCGGAGAGGGAGCGCGGGCGGGATTACGATCGTCTGGAAGCGTTCCTGCTGGAGCTTCTGCGAAGTCTGAAGAGGCCTTTCGCCCGAAGAAAGGGGGCGGGCCCCTTCGCCGTGGGCCTGAGCAGGGATCAGGTCGTCGCGGCGCGCGACCGGCTGATCGGCGAACTGGAGGGCTTCAAGGCGGTCTCGGACGCCGATCTGGCGGCCGCGCTCCAGGAGGAGCTGAGGACCCTGGCGGAGGAATACGCGGCCTTCAAGATACGGGCGGGCCGGCTGGATTTCGTCGACCTGCTCGTCCGGACGCGCGATCTTGTCCGGGACAACGGATCGGTCCGAAACCACTTTCAAGCCCGCTTCACCCACGTTTTCGTGGATGAGTTCCAGGATACGGATCCCCTTCAAGCGGAGATTTTACTTCTCCTTGCGGCGGACGATCCCGGGATCTCCGACTGGCGCGAGGTGAGGCCGGCTCCGGGCAAGCTCTTCCTGGTGGGCGATCCCAAGCAGTCGATCTACCGCTTTCGACGGGCCGACGTTCTCCTCTATCAGCAGATCAAGGACCGGCTCCTGGACCGAGGGGTCGGGCTGCTGCACCTGACGCAGAGCTTCCGGGCGGCGGCTCCCCTCCAGCAACTGGTCAACGCCGCGTTTGCGGGGGAGATGACCGGGGACAGGGAGGTCGGGCAGCCGGAGTACGTGCCCCTGCATGAAGTCCGTCCGGCGCCGCCGAACCGACCCTCGATCGTGGTCCTGCCGGTACCTCGTCCCTACGGGCAGCGGGACATCGCCAACTCGGCCATCGAAGAATCCCTCCCCGGGGCGACGGGCGCCTTCATCCGGTGGCTTCTTCGCGACTCGGGATGGAGGATCGAGGATCCCGACCGATCGATCGGCGAGATTCCCGTCATGGCCCGTCATGTGGCGATCCTGTTTCGCCGGTTCGTCTCCTGGGGGTCCGACGTGACCCGTCCCTATGCCAGGGAGTTGGAGGCCCGCGGGATCCCTCACGTCTTGGCGGGATCTCGATCCTTCCACGAGCGGGAGGAGGTGGAGGCGCTGAGGGCGTCTCTGACGGCGGTCGAGTGGCCCGACGACGAACTCTCGGTCTACGCGACTCTGAGGGGAACGCTCTTCTCCATATCCGACGGCGACCTGTTCCGTTACCGGGATGAATACGGCAAACTGAGGCTGTTCCGGATCCCGGAGGAACCGCCCGGTGAGTTGCGGCCCATCGCCGAGGCCCTTCGGTTCCTGGCCGGGCTGCACCGGGAGCGCAACCGTCGTCCCTTCGTTCACACGATCCACGAGTTGCTCGACTTCACCCGGGCCCAGGCGGGGTTCGCCCTGCGCCCGGCGGGACACCAGGTGTTGGCCAATATCCAGCGGGTCTGCGATCTTGCCCGGAGCTTCGAGGCGGGAGGCGTCGGCTACTCGTTTCGAGCCTTTGTGGAATTCCTCCGGGTGGAGGCGGAGCGTCGAACACCCGAATCGCCGGTGCTCGAGGAGGGGGTCGACGGGGTCCGTTTGACGACGGTTCACGGCGCCAAGGGCCTCGAGTTCCCGGTTGTGGTTCTGGCGGACATGACCTGTCGTCTGAGTTCGTCCCAGCCCGACAAATTCGTCGATGCGGAGAGTGGGCTGGCCGCCTTTTCTCTGGTGGGATGCCGGCCCTGGGATCTGATCGACCACGAGGAGAAGGAACGGGAGCGCGACCGGGCCGAGGGCGTTCGCGTGGCCTACGTGGCGGCCACCCGGGCTCGAGATCTGCTCGTGGTTCCCGCAGTCGGAGACGCCGCGCGGGAGGGTTGGCTGAGCCCACTGAACGAAGCGATCTTCCCTCCGCCGGACGGGGGGCGAAAGTCGGGTCCCGCCGTCGGCTGTCCCCCGTTCGGTGAGTCGTCGGTCGTCTCCCGCCCCTCTTTCTTCGACGGAGGCCCGGACCGGTCGGTCCGTCCCGGCGCCCACCGTCCCCGGGTGGGCGAGCACTCGGTTGTCTGGTGGGACCCCACGATCCTCGACCTGAGCGTGCCTCCGAACTACGGGCTGAGGCAGGCCGAGATCCTGGCCGAGGACGAGAGGGGGGATCTGGCCCGGGAGGGGCTCGAAGAGTACCGGCGCTGGGAGCGGCACCTGGAGGAGGCGCGATCGTCGGGGAGCGAGGCGGCGTTGCGGCTGAGCGTCGTCACCGAAAGGGAGGACGATCCCCCCCGGGTCGAGGCGGTGGATGTCGAGATTCTGCCCCGGCCGGTCGGCAGACCCCGGGGACGCCGTTTCGGGACCCTGGTGCACACGGTCCTGCGCGACGTGTCTCTCGGCGGCGGCCCGGAGGAGATTCGGCGGCTGGCGGCGGTT